>JAUYFO010000070.1 GCA_030690925.1 Candidatus Moraniibacteriota bacterium | reverse complement strand
CTGGGTCAAGTGTTCGATGCCAGCATAGTCGAGGTTGTTGGTCGGTTCGTCGAGGAGCAAAATATCTGGATCCTGGATCAGGGCTGACGCCAAAAGCAAACGCGCCTGCTGACCACCGGAAAACTCTCGCACTTTCTTGGTGAGTGGTGGCACGGGGAGATTGACCACCTCCAACACGTCTTTAATCAAAGCCGGAAGGTTCCACTTTTTCTCCTCGAAAAACTGAGCGAAGAATGCTTCGATAGTGAAATCCAGTTGATCACGGGGAATCGTCTGACGCCCAATAGCCACCACCGCTCCGGAATCGAGCGACACCCGGCCACTCTGCGATACGTCTTCACCAGTGATGAGCTTGAAGAGCGAGCTCTTGCCCGCCCCATTCTGGCCCATGAGCGTCACCTTGGAACCACTGCGCATGCTGAAACTCACCTCGTCGAGGATTGGTTTTTGGTGTCCATACTCGAAGGACACTTTGTCAAAACGGAGAACAATATTATCTTTGGCCATTTTTTTATACAAAAATACCACCTTTCGGCGGACCCGTCCTCGTAAACCAAAGGTTACGAAAAGAGCAGAAGCATTGTGACACAAAATTTCTCTTAGTGCAAGGAGAGAAATGAAAAAACGGCTCGGGTCATTGACCAAAGCTATAGAGCAAATCTGTCTTCAGGAGAGAATGTACTGGAGCGTTTCCTCTGCACATTTTTCCCAAGAAAAAATCTGGAGCTGTCTCTTTCCTCTTGCTATCAATTCCTGACGCAACACCTCGTCATACCACAGCCGTTCCAGTTTCTCAGCCATATCATCCACGCTTTCCGCATTACAGTAGAGAGCGGCATTGCCGGCCACCTCGGTCAGACTGGAGTTCTCTGTTGTCAGTACGGCCACCTCGGAAGCAAAAGCCTCCAAAATGGGCAAGCCAAATCCTTCGTAAAGCGACGGGAAGACGAAGAAACGTGCACCCTGGTAGAGTGCTTGCAGATCCTCAAATGACACTCGGCCGGTAAGGATAATGTCTTCTCGAAACGGGCTCTCTTCTTTGGCCGCCAGAATATCCTGGGCTAGCCAGGCTGCCTCACCCGCCAACACCAATTTCATCGTCGGGATCTGTTTCTTGGCTTGTGCGAAAGCTTGAATAAGACGCACTAGGTTCTTCCGTGGTTGGAGAGCGCCCACATAGAGGACATAGCTTTGGTACTCCAGCTGCGCCAGCTTCATCAATCTGTTTGATAGTCCCTCTTCGGAAAGGCGCGTCCCAAAAAGTTCCGCGTCAAAGCCATGGTGGATTACCCGGATACGCGACTCGGGTAGATGGGGGAAAAATTGGAGAAGATCACGTTTGGTCGATTGCGATACAGCGATGAGTTTGTCCGCTCGGGACACAGCGGTTTCGAGCATGAAGTTGAGCTTGAAGCGCAGGGCGGCAGGAAACGTCTCCGGATAGTGACGAAAGGCCAAATCATGGATAGTAGCAGTCACATCCAGTGAGCGTGGCAGAAGTACTGGCGCCGCTTGAATAGGCAAAAATAGTTTCTCCGGTCGAATACGAAACAGTTCCCAAGCAAAACGTGTCTGCATCCAGGCATGGGGAAACGGTAGCGACTGCGGCTGGTAGTTGGCCCGCTTTGGCGGGGCCAAATTGGGGTTGAACATCCCTCGGTGATACAAAAAGAATGCCGTTTCAGGAGACAGGTCGCCGAAACGCTTGAGCAGCTCCTTCAAATACACCCGCGTGCCATCGATCCGCTGGTGGTCCAGATCAGATGCTTGTACTGCTACCCTCATAGGGTTAGGCTTGATTTTTATTGAGCTCGGCTCGAATTTTCATCAGTTCTAATGGTTCAGAAAATTTCATGGTTTCTGGTTTGACGATAAAATCCTCGACGACCACACCCTCTATGGCAATGTGTTCGACGATGTCCTGCACCAAGTGTTCCGGAGCGCTCGCTCCAGCACTAATCCCGACTGTGGCCACTCCCACAAACCACTGCGGGTCAAGCGCGGTGACATCGTTGACCAAATACGCCGTAGCACCATAGGCCCGAGCCGTTTCCATGAGGCGGGTAGAATTTGATGAAGACGCAGACCCCACAATCAAGACGAGCTCGGTAACCTTGGCCAATTCCTTCACCGCTGTCTGGCGATTGGTGGTGGCGTAGCAGATGTCTTCGAGCGGCGGCGCTACAATCTGGGGATAGCGCTCCTTCAGGGCATCAATAACTGCCCTGGTGTCGTCGATAGAGAGCGTAGTCTGAGTCAGATACACCAATTTTTCCGGATTCCCAATAGCAAGTGCCGCCACACCAGCCACAGTTTCCACAACAGGAATTTTCGCTTCAGGGACCTCGCCGAGTACCCCAATCCCCTCAACATGACCCTTGTGCCCAATATAAACAATGGTGTAGCCATCTTTCAGAAAACGCTGTACCTCCAGGTGTACCTTGGTCACCAGAGGACAGGTGGCATCGATGAGACGCACCTGGCGGGCCCGAGCTTCCACATAGTGTGCTCGCGGTGACCCATGAGCCGAAAACACTACCACTGCGCCCTCCGGAGCCTCCTTAAGGTCTTCAATCGTGATAGCGCCCTTCTGGTGCAACGCCGCTACCACATGGGTGTTATGAACAATTTCATGCTTCACATAGACTGGCGCACCAAATATTTCCAAGGTATCCTCGACCGCCTTGACCGCCCGGGCCACTCCGGCACAAAACCCCCGTGGGGACGCTAAAAGTATTTTTTTTACGGTATGCATAGGACAACCATTAGGAATACAGCTGGTTAGTCCTTGATAAGAGTACCAACAAATTCCTTGCCGGCGACATAGTTGGTCACGTTGGTCAAATCACCACCATTCATAATCGCTACTTCCATATTTTCTTTTTCCGCCATTTCTGAAGCGATTGGGTCGAAAGGCACATTCATTCCCGGATTCCATTTGTTCCCTACCAGTTTACGAAACTCTTTCCAAGTCATCGTGTCATAGGGCACAGCATCAGCATGGGCTCGCGGATCCTTGTTGTACACACGCTCGATATTGGACAGGTTGATGATGCGCTTGACGTC
>JAUYFO010000061.1 GCA_030690925.1 Candidatus Moraniibacteriota bacterium | reverse complement strand
ACTCACCAGCTACACCAAACTGAAAGTCAAGTGCGCCTCTACCCAAATCCTCAATCAGGTCCGTCAAGAAATCGAACAGAAAGGATTTGCTGCCTCTTCCATTTCGGAAACTATTGATCAGGCCAACAAGGTTTTTGGTGCGGTCCAGGTCGTACTGATGGTTTTTGGTATGATTGCCCTCTTGGTCTCAGCGATTGGTATGTTTAATACCATGACCATTGCCCTTTTGGAACGAACCGAAGAAATTGGTATCATGAAAGCGGTCGGAGCCTCACGCGGAAGCATTTCACTCATGTTCATCATGGAATCCACCTTAATGGGTTTCCTCGGGGCTCTGGGTGGTGTCATCTTGGGTTTTCTCGAGGGTCAGGTACTCAACTTTTTCATCAACCTCATCGCCTCACGTTTCGGTGGCGAACCGGTGTCACTCTTCTATAGCCCACTGTGGTTCATCATCACCGTCACGGCTTTCGGTGCCTTTGTCGGCTTCATGACGGGGGTCTTCCCGGCGCGTCAGGCCTCACGCATCGATACCCTCGATGCTCTCCGCTACAAGTAATCCGACAGGCTCTTAGGGGATATGTTTTATATACCTCCCGGGTGCGATGATATTATTGGGATCGATGGCCTTTTTGATTTTCTGCATCATAGTAAAACAGGCTCCTTCTGCTTGATCGAATTCTTTGCGCATAGTATCGATATCGACTCGATACGGGAAGACACCCATTTCCTTGGAAAGGTCCAGTAGCAGCCGATGACATTCCCGAGCTCGCGCCGATTCGTCCTCATCATTCTGATCGAAGAGGATAGGGACAGTAGAATCAAAGCAGCGCTCAGAAATAGTGGTGAGTGTGATCAGTGGCTCGATACCTTTGGAGAGACAGATTCTGGTTATTTCCTGAGTATAATCACGGACAAAAGAAGCCTCGACCGGGAGAAGCGGTGAATACCAGATCAATCCACATTCATCCTTATCAGGGGAGAGATTATCACGGACTGGTGATTTGTGATGATTTTTCAGATAGGCTAAAGCAAGGGCGACGGTACTCGGCACACCTTCGAGAATATCGAGTGCTCGTTCCAAGCTACTGACCAGACCCTTCAGCTTAGGTACTGGAAGAAAGCTCAGTAACTTCTTCAGCAGGTTAACTTTTTTCCTATTGAGAAACACCGTATACTTGGACACCGATCGGAATTCACTCCGTATGAATGAGATAGCGCCATGACTTACCTCATTGGGGCAATAGAGCCCCCCCATAATAACCCAGTCAGAAAGGTTCCTTTTCTTGGCTAATGCTCGAATATGCACTTCTGGTAGAGTCTCGCCCCCTATCCACTCTTGCTTTTTTTCAATCATGGCAAGCAAACGGCGCTTGTTCATAATATTGACACCACCCAAGAGCGACCCAAGATTTTTCTTGATAGAAGCCATTCCGGTAATGGCATCTTCAAAATGCTTGTCGTCGATAAACACAAGAAACTGCGTAATCTCTCTCGGCTTTTGAGCCAGGGCAATGGTCGCTTGCACTACAATACCGACATTGCCCTGGGCGAACAGCCCCTCAAGATAAGGACCAATTTTCCAGCGAAACAGGGTGTCCGAACGATAGCCCCCGAACTTCGCCAGGGCTGATTCGTATATTTCCCCACTCGGTAACACAGCCTTCAAACAAAGCATGGCCTCAAAATGATCTTCGTGCGGTGTAATTCCATAGCCCTTTTCCAGGGCATTGCCGATGATGCTCCCCTGCGGACCTGCTCCGGTGGTAGGAACCATATGGCGCGAACCACATCTCTTAAAGTACTCATGGAGCTGCTCTTGGGTCACTCCTGGCTCCAGCGTGACATAACTGAGCTCTTCATTGAGCTCGAGAATGTTGTTCATCGAAGAGAGGTCCAGGATAACACAGTTATTCGTCGTCGGAACAGCACTCCCATAACCCCAATTCCGTCCGCCGCTAATAGGGTAAAGGGGAATCTTGTTTTTATTGGCGATAGCTACGATAGCCTGCACTTGAGAAACCGTCTGCGCCCCAAGAACACCCAAAATACGGCGCTTGGCCCCAATGGTATTGGCAGCAAATTTCTCCATCGCCTCATTCTCGTGAAGGACAGTCACTCCGGAGACCAGGGACCACTCCTGAAAAGCGTTCACGATGTGCATACTATTTATATTTATTGACGAGTTTTTCCAAGCTATAGCGGCATCCTTCCCAACCCAGGGCTGTCAATTGTAAAGACAGCTCCTGATAACGCATCGCCCCTTCTGCGACTCGGCTTTCGGCATAACAAAGAATGATGGACAATTTGTCAGCTTCGTAGAGTACCCAGTCGTTGTCGATCTTCTTGGCGAGAAGACGGGCGGCTTCAACACACTCATAAGCTTTGGCATAACGCCGCAGAATACAATACAGGTGGGCCGTAAGAATGAAGTGGTGACTTTTGACTGTCTCCAGTCGCGTCATGTGTTTGACATCACTAACAGCCTCCTTAAGTTCCTGAAGATCAATTTCTTTATTGTGAAACAGTTCCAAAAACAAGTAGGCCTTCCCGATCCAGAAGTGCTGGGCTTCGAGAAAGGTATGCCTGGATGAAAGTTTGATGGCATGAAAACGATCCAAAACATTTTTGATGTCGTTGAAATCACGGGACGAAGAGAGGTAGTAATAAATAAGTACATTCCCCAAATAGAGCATAATCTGCCATTTTTCCTCATCAGTACTGGAAAAGATAGCGCGTGAGTTCACCAGGATTTCTTCGACCGCTTCTTCTTCACCATGAAAACTGAGGGCCGGAATCTTGTACCATTCGATGAACGTCTTATTGCCAGAAAAAATCTTGGGTCGGGTTGCATCGTAGGGAGTCATCATTTGATCAATCGCTCGCAAGGAAAGCCGAGTCTTACCACGAATGACATAGTTGGTACTGAGCGTGGTACACACCAACCTCAAACCATATGGGGTGAGATCGTTTTTTTGTTCTGTAAGAAGACTTTCGGCATAACCTGCAGACAGAGCGGCATCACCCAAGTAGGCCACTAACAAAACCTCCCAGCTCCGACACTTCGCCACGGCCGCTGGATTATGCAGGCCTACTGCTACCTTTTTCGCCTGCGACAGATAGTACTCAGCAAAATACCGCATTTGATAAATAGCAAACATGGTCGCGGTAGCAGCCCGATAGTTCACCATTTCAAACGAAAATCCTACGCCCGATACCATCTTCCGCACGTGCAAAGAAATCTGGAAAAGCAGCAATGAGGAGCGATGCATGTAGTAGGCAGACAATCCCGCTTCTTCATGTAGTGCTATCAGAATCTTATTACGCTCTTCTAATTCAGGCGAGGCAAAACGTTTCTGTGTTCGCCGCATAAAGAAGAGTGGGAAGAGCGCTGGCAATACTGACAGTAAGCGGAAGAGTCCGCGCTCTGGATACTCCATATCAAGCGCCTGAAAAGCTCTCTTCAATTCTGCACGGGCATTCTGCATATGGATCATCATACGATACATGCGAGAAAGAGAGAGGTAAATCAGCGCCCGTTCATTGGGGTGATGGGCATAGGCCAGGGCCTCCCTGGTTATCTCCACCGCCCGCCGCATGTGCCCCTCGCGCAGCGCCACCTCACCAAAAGTGACAAGAAAAATGTAATCAAGCGGAATCAGATGAGAACGACGCTCAAAGTAGCTTTCCTCGAAAGTATAGAACGATGTGTCCCCTTGGTTCTCAATCTCCAACGATGGAGGGCTTACATTCTTCATAGGTAATACGCTATTTTTTCTCGAAGCGTCCAGCGAGCATGGCACACAGCGGCAAGATCGTCCGATACAGTACCAGACCAGATACCGCCCACGTCACCACCCACCAAAAAACGTAGCCATCGATGTTATACGCCCACGTCCCCGTCTTAGTACCAAGAAATTCAATAAATACTCCGATAATCAGAAGATAAGCAGTGTACCTGAGGTCATCTTTGGTTCGGAAATAAGCCAGCGCTCCAATGAGTATCCCTCCGGTCACCACAAGCGCAAACGACACAACAGGAATGAGCGAAAGTGCCCCCATACTCAGGAGAGAAAAGACTAATCCGGGGACGAAACGCTGAGGCACGCTCCCTCCAAGAAGACGATGAGCATGGAGGAAATAAAACCCCCACAAAAAAATCTCGTAGTAGGGCATGCCCCAGATATCCTGGTCGGTAAATCGAAAAATACCCTGCTGTAAGACCATGATATCAACCACCGTAAAGAAAAAACTGGTCACAACAAAAAGCAGAATGTCACGCTTTGAGAAAGGATAGAATGTCACCCCCCACCAAAAGAGGAGTAGCGGGGTCGCAAGCAGGGTCTGGTCAACAAAAAAAACGATGGCCAGTGTGCCGCCAAGCTGTAGCCAGAGTACCAGTTTCTCCCTGGTGAGTGAAGAAAA
>JAUYFO010000058.1 GCA_030690925.1 Candidatus Moraniibacteriota bacterium | reverse complement strand
TCTTATGTCAGGAGGTGTTTTCTTCCTCTCCTGGAGTATGGTTCTTCAGGGGTGGGTCTATACGCATATTGCCGGCGATTTTTGGACCGGCTTCCTCTTGTTTTCTGCTGGAGCGACAGTAACGGGTCTTTCCACCTCTTTTTTTGATCCCAAACCGATTCGAGAGAGAGCGGCACATTTATGGGAAATCAGTCGTTTATATTTTATGATATTTTTTGTGGCAGAGATTCTCAATTTATTGGGAGTACTTGCCACACAGCGGGCCATTGACCTGAGTCCGGCCGTTTCCTTTGTAGCGGTCATTGGGAGCTTGTCGCCGGTATTTGTTCTGATTCTAAGTTTCTTATTGGCATCGATCTTTCTAATGCTCAACAAGGACAAGGCCCGGAAAATGTATGGGGACCAACTGGTCGCTTTCAAGACAAAAATGCTCGCATGTTGTATTATTGCGGTAGGGATATACTTGATCAGTTGATATGCGTATCGTATGAGTATCGAGAAGATTTCCTCCCGTGTTTTGTTTGTTTCTGGAGAACTCATTGCTGGAGATCTCGCGTTACGTTTGAAAGCAGAGGGTTGTGAAGTGAAGTTGTTTGTGGATCATCCAGAACAAAAAGGATGTCTTGAGGGTTTTGTGGAGAGGGTGAATGATTGGCGTCAAGAGCTTGAATGGGTTGGTAAGAACGGCCTCATCGTTTTTGATGATGTTGGTTATGGGCAAGATCAGGATGATCTACGAAAGGCCGGATATCGTGTCGTTGGTGGAAGTGCTGGTGGAGACCGACTAGAAAAAGATCGTCGTTTTGCACAGGAACTGCTCGCACAGGGTGGTATGTTGACAGTGCCCATCTTCGATTTTGCAACCCCTCAAGAGGCGATGGAATTTGTAAAAGAAAATCCTCGGGCATGGGTAGTAAAGCAAAATGCTCATCAAAGTTCTCTTCTGTATGTCGGAGTACTCAGTGATGGGAGAGATGCTCTGAGTATTTTGGAAACCTATGCGAAGAACGGTGTCAAAAAAATAACCTTACAAGAAAAGATTGAGGGGATAGAGGTCAGTATCAATCGGTACTTCAATGGTACGGATTGGGTAGGGCCAAGTGAAATAACCATAGAGCACAAGAGTCTTTTTAATGACAATATTGGTCCGAAGACTGGAGAAATGGGGAACTTGATGTGGTATGATGATGGTGAGGGGCGATTTTTTGAGGAGACTATCGAAAAACTCAAACCGTATTTACGGGCAGTTGACTTCCGCGGCGATATAGACATTAACTGTTTCATTCAAGAGGATAAAGTATACCCTATTGAGGTGACCGCTCGTTTTGGGTGCCCCATTACTCATTCACAGAGCGTGATGCATCTTTCGCCTTGGCATGAGTTCCTTGGGGCGGTAGCAGACGGAAAGGGGTATAATCTAAAACACCGTGATGGTTATTGTATTGCACTTACCTTAGCCCTACCACCGTTTCCTTACGAGGGGATCTTAGCGAAAGAGTATTCATCGGAAGGACTGGAGCTATTTTTTAAGGAGCCGTTAACGATTGAAGAAATGAAGAATATTCACTTTGAAGCCATCACGAAAAAAAAGAGTGGTACAATGGAAAGGTACTTTGTGACACATAGCATAGGATACACACTCTTTGTGACTGGATACGGAAAAACTGTGGAGCAGGCCCAAAAAAATGTTTATGCGCTGGCTGAGAAGGTTGTGATCCCAAAAATATTCTATCGTACAGACATTGGCGCCTCATTCGCTCGTACCGATAAGATGCGCTTAGAGCAGTGGGGGTGGATATAATTTCTTTGAGGGTGCTTATGGGCAATAAAGCGGGGATAATTTTTTCACTATTTTTTCTTCCAGTACTTTTTGTGAGCCTCGTTGTCTATAAGAAGTACTTCATTGAGAGAAACTACCAAATATCTGCCGAGGTCCCCTGTAATCAGTTTCAAGAAATTTGTTTTGTTTATCGTTGTGATATAGAAACAGAAGAATGCGCAAGCGTTGTCGATGGGGATACGTCATATTATAAAAAAATTGAAAGATTGGCCAGTGCCTTGCCCGCCTGTGATGTAAGTAAAGAAGGTTGTTTTATCGCAGAGTGCACCAGCGAAGATTCAAGTTGTAAGGAAGTTTTGTGTGACTATGAAAGTGTTGATGAAGAATGCTCCTCTCCTGGGGATTTTTCTAAGGAGGACTCATCGTCTGGAGACGAATCGGGGGAGGCTGCCGGCTCCGCGGCCGATACTTTTATGGAAGGTAATGATGATATTGAGTCAGAGGAGTAATCAATGACCATAGAGTTATGGATTTCAATTTAGTAACGAATATCGAAAACTGTTATTTCGATATCCCCACGTTACTATATTATTCTCACATACCAACGGCCGCAGCGATGCTTTTCGTGGGATTGTTTGTCTATATAAAAAATAAGGAATTATTGAGTGCCAGGCTGCTTTTCTTTATGGCGCTCTTTTTCTCGTTGTGGGTAGTAGGTGATCTTATCATTTGGATCAGCCCCGATAGTCGTGTGGTGATGTTTTGGTGGTCACTGATTAATCTTTTTGAGATCATTGTTTCGCTTTTGACACTTTATTTTTCCTATGCATTTTTAGAGCAGAAGGATGTTTTTCCGAAGATGAAAGTTTTTTCGTTTTTGTTATTGCTGCCATTTATTATACTGGTGTCATCGACATGGAACCTCCTAGGTTTTGATACGGTCTCTTGTGAGGCTACTCAGGGTCCACTTATTTATTACTTTTATTTCCTTGAGGGACTCCTCTCCCTTTCGTTGCTCATTTATTTGATAAAAAAAATAACTCAGTCGGTTCAAGAGAACCGAAAGCAGGTCATCTTGTTTTCCTTAGGAGTAACACTTTTTCTCTTGTCGTACTCTGGAACAAATATTGTCGCTAGTTTAACAGGGGATTGGCATATTTTGCAGTACGGACTTTTTGGGTCACCAATTTTTGCGGCCTTTCTCGCCTTCCTCATTGTTCGCTATCAGGCCTTTAGTATGAAGCTCATTGGGGCGCAGGCATTGGTGGCGGGACTGATCCTGCTCATCGCTTCTCAGTATTTTTTTATCAAGGAAGCTATTAATTTTATCCTGGTGGGGATTACGCTCATTCTTGCCTTGGGATTCGGGGCGGTTCTTATTCGCTCGGTGATGCAGGAAGTCAAACGCAAAGAAGAGATGCAGGAGCTTTCCAAACGTCTGGCGACGGCTAATCAGGAGTTGCGACGGCTGGACGCGGCCAAGTCAGAATTTATCTCGATTGCCTCACACCAGTTGCGCACGCCGCTCACCGCTATTCGTGGCTACGTCTCATTGGTGCTGGAGGGAGCCTATGGCAAGGTGACCCCGACGCTCCAGGATGTGCTCAATAAAGTGTATACCGTCAATAATCGCATGTCGCAGCTGGTAGAAGACCTGCTCAGTATTTCACGTATTGAGTCTGGACGGGTGCAGTATAATTTTGCCCCGATACAGCTGGAGCCGCTGGTAGCTGAGATTGTCGATATGCTCTCTCTTATGGCCAAGGAGAAGAAATTGTTTCTGAAAATCAAGTTACCAAAGAAATCGTTACCCAAGCTGTCACTGGATGTCAACAAAATTCGCGAAGTGATTTCCAACCTGATTGATAATGCTATCAAGTATACTAAGGAGGGCGGGGTGCTGGTCAGTGTCGAGGCAGTGGAGCGCTGCGCCATCGTCAAAGTGAAGGATACCGGTATTGGTGTTGATATGAAGAGCTCCGAGCGACTCTTTCAGAAATTTACCCGTAGTTCTGAGACGATGAAATTGGACGTCTCGGGCACTGGTCTGGGGCTTTATGTTGGAAAAACTTTTGTTGAAGCCCATGGCGGACTACTCTCGGTAGAGTCGGAAGGTCCTGGCAAGGGCGCCTGCTTTATTATCAAGTTTCCGCTCGAAGCGCCCGCTGTTTTGCCGAAGGAGAAAGCTTCTTAAGTTGATAACGAGCTAATTTTCTGGTAGGGTAAAGTTAATTCCTAATCACCGTTGATTTCTATGGTCAAAATCCTTCTTGTTGAAGATGATCCGTTTATCTCTGAAATATACAAAAAGAAGCTCGAGACCTCTGGTTTTGAGGTGGTGAATGTCACTTCGGGAAGGGCCGTGTTTAAGGAAGTGAAAGAGCAGATTTTTGATCTTGTTTTACTTGATTTGGTTTTGCCAGAAATGAGCGGAACGGAAGTGTTGCGGGAATTGCGCCATAATAAAGAATACAGTCCAGACCTTAAGGTGGTGGTATTTAGCAATTTGAGTAGCCCTGAAGATCGTGAGCAAGTGCTCAAACTTGGGGCCAACGGCTTTATTTCCAAGACGGAATTTTCTCCTTCAGAAGTGGTGACAGAAATTGAGCGTTTTCTGCGTCAATTCAAAGAACAAGTCAAGAATGAGGGACAAGAAACCGCTTCTGTACAGCCTAGGCCCAGTCTGGGTAAGCGGATTCTTTTAGTAGAAGATGAGCCGGTGTTCGTCGATATGTTCACCAAGCGTCTGGAAAGCGAAGGCTACGAGGTGGTTGCCAAGCAAGACGGAGCTGCTGGCCTGTACGAGGCTCTCAATAACCACTTTGATCTTATTATCACTGATGTCATCATGCCCAACATGGATGGTCGGGAATTTATCGATCGATTAAAGGAAACAGAAAAGGGGAAAAACGTCCCGATATTTTTGCTTTCAGCTTCGGTGTCACTGGAAGACGAAAGCGTGAAGATTTTGTCC
>JAUYFO010000042.1 GCA_030690925.1 Candidatus Moraniibacteriota bacterium | reverse complement strand
AATTTCATCGATAAAGACAATAGCCGGAGCATTCTTTTTGGCTTGTTTGAAGAGATCACGTACTCGACTGGCACCGACACCGACGAACATTTCGACGAATTCGCTCCCGCTAATATTGAAGAATGGCACGCCAGCTTCACCGGCGACAGCACGGGCCATCAGCGTCTTACCAGTCCCGGGAGGCCCAAGGAGCAACACTCCTTTGGGAATCTTGGCCCCCATATTGAGGAATTTCTTCGGATGCTTCAAAAACTCTACTACTTCTTCTAGTTCGGTCTTGGCTTCAGTAGCACCGGCAATGTTGGCAAATGTAGTGCGCTTCTTTTTGTCTTTGGGGTCGGTCATACGAGCTCGGCTCATGCCAAAAGAAAGGGCCTGTGAGTTTCCCCGTTGAGCCTGGCGCATCATAAACCAAATGAAGGCAGAGATAAGGATAAAAGGCAGGAGAAAGGGGAGAATAGCCGTCATCCAAAAACCAAAACCAGAATCTTCGGTGATGGTGAGTGTTACGTCTTTTAGCTTTTCTTTATCAACACCATAGTTGGCAAAGGTTTCCGAGAGAGAGCTTTCCGCTTCTTTACTGGCTTTCTCTTTCTTGTCGTCTTTGAGGGTAATATTCAACTCATTGTTCTTGACGGTGATGTCTTTGACTTCCCCTTGGTTAATTTGGGCCATCAATTCGTTTAAAGAGATATCAGCTGGCTTGGCTTCGGGTGACTGATAGAGAATGATGATACCAGAGACCAAGAGAAAGAGCAGTATCAGCGTCGAGAGATTTTTGAGTATTTTTTCCATAGAATATGATTATGACAACAGCTTATAGTTGAAAATCGAGCAGTGTCACTGTATCACCTTTCCGTTCTATTTTCAAGCCACGGATGGTGAGAGTCTGCTTCTTACTTTTGGGGCTTTTGAGAAGTTTTAGGATCTCGTCAATCAGGCCTTTGGGAGGAGATTTTTTCTGGTAGTATGATTTGAGGATCTGGCGTAGTTTCATACGGAGTACCGGTTCTCCTAGACGAAGGAGTGTCGCGACAGAAAATTGGGAAGTGTTATTTTTAGAAAGTATTGAAAGAGGAACGAGCGTTTCGAGGAATGCATAGTCGCTAGCCAAGAGCGTGGCAGTGTCAGCCAGCATTTTTTTGATTTTGGGTTGGTATTCTTTTTCAATAAACGGGATGAGGGTGTTACGTAACCGGTTACGTAAGAACTGTGGATTGGTATTACTCGCGTCAGTACGGTAGGAGAGGTGACGTTCCTTGAGGTACTGTAAAATATCTTCACGCCGTGTAGAGAGTAGTGGACGGACGATAGAATTATTTTTTGGCCGCATGGCGGAGAGGCCGGCCATGCCGGAACCACGGAGCAAGCGCAGCAAAAATGTTTCTGCCTGATCATCCTGATGATGAGCGACGGCAATGAGAGTATATTTTTCTTGGAGACGTAGTTTCTCAAAAAACTGATAGCGAATATCACGTAATTTTTCTTCGAGATTCGCAGTAGAGATTTTTGGTGGATGGAATACGGTGATGGGGAGATTATAGATATGTGCTGCTTCTCTGACGCGGGCTTCATCGAGGTCGGAATCTGCTCCCCGCAAAGCATAATTGACGTGGGCGATGTGAAGAGAAAAGTCGTATTTCTGCGAGAGGAGGAAGAGGAGGTCAAGCAGACAGAGGCTATCTGGACCGCCAGAAACAGCGACAATAAAGCGTTCCCTTGGCTGCCAGAGATTGTGGATAGCAACGAAGTTTTGGACCTGCTTCAAGAAGCGTCGTACAAAGGGCGTGACGGATGAACTACTTTTGTTCGGAATGCGTTTTGATGATTTGGGCGACTTGCTCGATAGTGTGTTCGAGTCGGCCCTCCTCGTTTTCGATTTGATAGTCATAAATATCAAGATGATTGAGCCATTCGCGAGTATACTCCATGCGTTCTTGAAAATAGGATTCATCTTTTTCTGTGTCGCGAGCACGGAGTCGCGCCTCCAGAATTTCTATAGGGGCGGAAATATATATGGCAGGAATTTTCGGATAGAGTTTTTTGATAGCGATGACACCCTTCCAATCTACTCGCCATATGACGATGCTGTTCTTGCTGGCAATGCGAGCCAGTTCGGATTTTGTCACACCGTATAATTCACCATTTTCGTTCGTTGAATATTCGACAAAGTTTCCAGCAGTGATGTTGTGTTTAAAATCTTGGCGAGAAAGAAAGTAGTAGGGATGGCCTTCTGTTTCCATGGAACGCCTAGCTCGTGTTGTAGACGTAATAATACGTTCAATAGAAAAGAGAGATCGCAGACCATCAATGACCGAGTCTTTTCCAGATCCCGCGGCACCGGAGATGATGAACACGTTTTTCATAAGTACACACTATTTTTTATGAGAGAGCATCAGCCAAAACTATTTCTTTTCATTTCCCTTTCGTGGCCGTCGAACATTTCTGACTCGTTCTGCCGAACAGGGAGCTGTCTCGTCGAGGCCGTCCTGCCTACGCTCGACTGTTACCGGCTCACTCATCAGAAATGTTACCGACGGCACCCGGAGAAAGAAAATAAATGTTTTGACTGATGCTCTGTGGTTTCGCAACGTGAGGGAATATTTGCAAAAACATCCTGACAGAGCAGGATGTTTTGTTGTTACGCTTTGGGCTCTTCTTCGGCCACTGGCTCAGCCTTGGCAGGCGCTTTGACTACTTTGGCCCCTTCTTTCACCGGAAGCAGGCCCATGCGGTGGGTCTTGGCTTCGATAGAGAGGATATTCCAGGTGTAAGTCTCGCCTTCTTTGAAGACATCTTCGATTTTCTTGTTGGGGTAGACATCTTGGAACTCGCTGACATGGGCCAGACCATGAATGTCCTTGTCGAGATAGACGAAAGCCCCGAAGTGATTGATCTTGTCGACTTTACCAGAAACCACGTCACCGACTTTGTATTTGTCGAGGACGATGTCCCACGGATCCTTCTTCAGGGCCTTCATGGAGAGCGAAATACGGGTTTCTTCGATACCGATGATTTTGGCTTCTACGTGGTCGCCGGCCTTGATCATTGCTCGTGGATCATCAATAAGTTGCCAGGCCAGTTCGGAAATATGGACCAACCCTTCCAGTTTTTCACTCGGCTTTTTGCCATCTTCACGGATCGGCGGGGAAAATTTGACGAAAGCACCGAAGTCTACGACGCCGCTTACTTCTCCAGAAACGACGTCACCTACCTTGAGCAGGTTGATCAGTTCGCGTTCTTTTTCGCTCTGGGCAGCCTTTTCACTGACAATGAGTTTCTCACTCTCGCGATCAGCATCGAGGATTCGAACATGAATTTCCTGGCCGATCAGTTTTTTCAATAGGTCGAGGATCTTGTTCTTGTCGCCATCTTCGACGCGAGGATAGTGCTCGCTTGAGAGTTGAGATACCGGCAAAAAGCCAACAATACCGTTTACTTCGAGCATGAGACCGCCCTTATTAGCCTCTACCACCTTGGTAGCAATGACTTCGCGGCTTGTTAGTTTGTGCTCGATATCTTCCCAAGACTTCTCATAGGAAGCCTCACGGATGGATAGCTCGATGTAGCCGTCCTCATTCTCATAATCCATGAGAGTGGCGGTGACGGTAGTGCCAAGCTTAAGTTTCCCCTCTGGCCCGAGGCCATCGCGCATCTCTTTACCCAAAACGATACCGGTACCGAGTGGCCCGAGATCAATCAGGGCGTAACTTGAGGCCACATACATGACTGTACCAGGAATGACATCACCCACTTCTGGGATATCAACGACGTGTTTGGCCAAGAGTTCTTCCATGGGAGAGGCGACTGCTTCTTCGGTAGTGGTTGGCATAGATGTTATAGAGTGTGAGGCGCTCGGCTCACGGTTAGGGTTAAAAGCGCTGGTAAAAAGCAAAAAACGTCGGAAGACGCCTTGGAAAACAGAGGGGAACAGCGAGGATAGAGCTCCTCGTATTCAATTGTGTTAACCAATTAGTCTGACCAGCCTCTCTTAGCTCTGGTTGATTCTAGCGTAGATTGAAGATTTATGCAAGCTTGTCCGCCACACTGCGCGTAGCGCTGTGGGCTGGGCACTTTTTTGGTACTTATAAAAAAATCATGGCTCAAAAAGGCCACAACGAGGCTTGTCGGCGGAGAATCTTTCTGCTAGAATAGGTATATTGTAAAGAACCAACGAGGCCTATGAATATCCAGTACTATGGGGATTATTGCTTTAAGATAAGCACTAAACCGGCTGGTCGCGCGACTGAAGACGTCGTTATTTGGACTGATCTTTTAGAGAAGGGGTCTGGTTTGCGGGCACCACAGGGTCAGGCTGATATCGTTTTTCTCACTCATGGCAATACCGAAGGAGTGAAAGAGAGCTTGAAGGGTGAGCCGACGGTCATCGATACTCCTGGGGAATATTCAGCCAAGGGCATCGCTGCTTTGGGCTTTGCCGCGTTTCAGGATACTGAGGAAGGAGCTACTCGTGGCCAGAACACGGTGTTTATTTTTGAGAGCGAAGAAATCCACATTGCTTTCTTGGGAGCGCTGGGCCATGATCTTTCCCCAGAGATACTCGATAAATTAAATGGGGTGGATATTTTGTTTTTGCCTGTTGGCGGTTTTGGCACCATTGATCCCAAGTTGGCCGCCGAGCTGACCCGTAAGATCGAACCGAAGCTAGTGATCCCGATGCACTACAAGATTGCTGGATTGACTTTGCCACTGCAGACAGAAAAAGCCTTTTGTGAGGCTATTGGTAACTGCCCCACGGAAGTATTACTGAAGCTCAATATCAAGAAAAAAGATATCGAAGAGAAAAAAATGGAAGTCGTTCTGTTGGAACGGGGCGTCTAAATATGCGCTATGACCACAGGCCTTTTTGAAAAAATAGCCGCTATCAGGCGAGAGCCGGAGCATATCCGCATGCGCTATGTGGTGATGTGTGTCTCGTTGTCGATGCTTTTCATTGTCGGTATCTGGCTGTTGTCGGTGCAAGAGAGTGTTAGTACGGCGGCTCGTGACCTACCGGAAGCGGTAGACAAGGGCAAAGATTTGACGGGGGAGGTACCTTCGCTCAATAATTTGTTCGAACAGTCAGTACCGCTCGGCAGCGAAGAAAAGAAGACCATGAGGGGTAGTGAATTTTTTGATCAACAGGTACAGGGCAAGAGTGGGAGTGCTCCAGGTGAGGGCATGGGAGCGCCGTAGTCGAAGAGAAATAACCGCTAGTATTGCAAACTATGAAAGCCAAGCAAGCACAGTTGGAGTTTCATGACGGAAAGATTGAACCCCGGTCTATTACGGACGAGGTCCGGCAATCGTATCTGGATTATGCTATGAGTGTCATCGTGGCGCGGGCGCTGCCTGATGTTCGTGATGGACTGAAGCCAGTGCACCGGCGTATTCTCTATTCCATGTGGTCTACTGGGTTACGCTCTACCGCTAAGTTTCGTAAATCAGCGACTGTAGTA
>JAUYFO010000014.1 GCA_030690925.1 Candidatus Moraniibacteriota bacterium | reverse complement strand
GCTTTTCATGGTGGCCAGGCTCGCTCGTGCGGTCGCCACGTACAGTTGCCAGGCCGTCAGTGTCTCTTGGGTAATGCCGCCTCCGGCAGTGATGCCGTTGACCGCATAAGCCAGGTCATCTAGGAACTTACGCGTGGCGTTAAGTTTTTTCTCGGCGGTCCGATTGGCTTTGGTGAGGTTGTCACTGGGGTCGAGTTTGTTTACCCCATCTTCCCAGTCAGCAAGACTTTCCTCCAAATCTTTGCGGGCTGACTCAATCTCGCTTTTCAGGTCGCTATCGGTAATAGAAAAAGTGAGTTGGGGAGTGGCAGAGCGAGGATTGGTAATCATCTGGTCTGCGGCATCTCTCACGGAATCATCGGCGGTAGCATAACTAGCCCGGATGGCATCAATGAGAATTCGCTTGCTGTTTGCCAGGGTGGTCTTCGAGCCCTCCACGACGTTGGAAAAAATTTTCAGCTCAAAATTACTGGTGCCTACTTTGATTTTGTTAAAATTGGAAACACTCTGTTTGAAAGCGGCCTGTGTTTTCTGACGTTCCAACTCAAGCTCCACCGGATCAAGCTGCACCAGCTCACTCTTATCAGAAACAACTAGCCCTTCTTGGGTTGACAGCGATTTGATTCTCCCTGGGAAGGGAAAGGAGAGATCGAATTCCTCGCGGGCCACCAGCTTAGCGTTATTGACCATAACGGTTTGGCTGATAGCTCCCTGTTCCACGGGCACCGTGGCCGAAGTGGCGTTATTTTGAAAAAGACCTCCAGGTGGTGAAAGTGTGGGCCAAAAAAAATAAAGACCTACGGCAATAAGGCCGACGATCAAAATACCACCAAGAATGATAATAATTTTACGCATGATACTTCAGGAAGAGAGTACTTCGAGTATACCTTATTTTAACGAAATTTGAATAGTCTGTGACTCTTTGGTATCGGGTACCTTGATAGCACTGACCCGACCATCATGAATGATAATCTGGCGGTCAGCCTGTTCGGCCTGATTCGGTTCATGGGTGACGAGAATAATGGTGCGTTTGAAGGTAGTATTGATATGACGCAGAATGTCCATGACGATCTGGGCATTTCGGGAGTCCAGATGAGCTGTCGGTTCGTCAGCGATGATGACGAGCGAATCTTTTGCCAGGGCTCGGCCAATGGCCACGCGTTGCTGCTCTCCGCCGGAAAGGTTTTGTGGATAAAGATCAGCTTTGCCCTCGAGCTGAAGATAGCGGAGCGTTTCGATGGCCTTTTTCCGAGCTTCTTGATGGTCCATGCCCTGGAGCTCTAGCTGAAAAGAGATGTTTTCGGCAGCGGTGTAGTTGTCGATCAGGTTGAAAAACTGAAAAACGAAGCTGATAGTTTCTAGACGGAAGCGATTTTTTTCCATCTCGTTTAAGGTGTGGATATTCTGACCGTTAAACTGGATTTCGCCTGACGTCGGATCATCAAGTAGGCCGAGAAGGTTGAGGAGGGTGCTCTTTCCTGATCCGGAGGCCCCGGTGATTACTACAAATTCTCCGCGATAAATCTCAAGATCCACGCCGTTTAAGGCAGCGACCGGAGCGACGTCACTCGATGCATATTTCTTGGTGACGCCACGGATATTGATTAGTGTTTCTGACATAGGATTTAGACGCTGCGGAGGGCATCAATGATTTTTCTTTTAGCGGCAAGCCAAGACGGCACGAAGCCACCGAGGAGGGAGGCGAAGAGTAATATAAGGAAATAGATGAGATTTTGCGACCAGTTCAGTGCCGTATAGAAATCTCCGATTGGCATGGCGATGGGGTGAGCGACGGAGTAACGATGTATAAGGAGAAAAATACCGATACCGAGAGTATAGGCGGCGGAGAAGTAGAGCGCTGCTTCTAGGGTGTAGATCGAGATGATGAAGCCATTGGTCACTCCCATGGACTTCATAATACCAATCTGACGTTTCTTTTGCGAGACATTGATGAAGATGACGATGCTAATAATGATGAACACCGAGACAATCAGTAGGTAGGTGATGAGCAGAGTGATATAGCGCACAGCTTCCAGGATACCCTCTATGTATCCTGATTCCTCGAGCCAGGTATGGGCCGTTACCTCGGGGTGACGTTCCTTGATCACTCGTCTCACGTGTTCGAGTTGATTGATATCAGAGAGCTTGACGATAATGGAACTGTTGCGTCGCTCGATATCAAGTTTATCGGTCTCATCCCTTTGGAGGAGGACCGATGAGTTCGGAACGAAGTTTTTGGCGTCCATGATGCCCTTGACGCGATAGCTTTTGGTGAAACCATCATTGCGCAGAAAAGTCACGTCACTTCCAACGGGGATACGCTGCTTGTCGGAAACTCCGCCGAGGAGAACGTCGGCGAGATCAAACCCGATGATGACGCTTTCTGAGTCCTTGCCTTCATCAAGAAATTCACCTTCTACGATAGTATTGGGCAGACCCGTGGAGGCCTGTTCTTCAGTTTTATCGACACCTACGACGAAGTAGGCGGAAGCAATCTTTTCCTGGTACTGAAAGACACCGTTGGCACCGCCCCGAATGCTGACACTCTCCACGTATTGTAGGTTTTTGATGTCGGTACGGATGTCCTCTGCGTGGCTGATAGACTTCTTTTCTCCACTGGGGAGCAAGACGATATCACCGAGCCACCCCCGAGCGCCTCGGGAGAGCATTTCTTGGAAGCCACTCAAGATAGCGCTGGTCGATAGGACGGAGACAGAAGCGACGGAAAGACTGATGACGACCATAAAAAAAATCGTCCGCGCCCTGATCAAATCACGGATGACAAATGGCAGCAACAAAAAAACTTTTCGCATACGTCAAAAAGAGATACGCTCCTTTCTTATTTTAACACATTTTCACGTAATGAAGCACCTGTTGGTGCTTTCTGGGATTTTTGTAGTATAATATGTAAGAAGAAGGAGTTCTTCTTTCTGGTTAAATTAAAAAACGAGCTAACGCCGGTTTTGTATGATAAACGAAGAACAGTATTATCAGGAAGCTTTTTCAAGAAACATAGGGCTGTTGACTGTGGAGCAGCAGAAGAAAATGCGCCAGACAACTTTAGCAATCGTGGGGCTCGGTGGGGTGGGAGGTATCTATGCTGCCAGTTTTGCACGCCTTGGTTTTGGTGGCTTTCGCATCGCTGATATGGATGCTTTTGAAGTAGTCAATATCAATCGCCAATTTGGGGCTACGGTGGAGACCTTCGGAAAACCGAAGACAGAGGTTTTGGCACAGGTTATTAAGAGTATTAACCCTTTCGCTCGGGTGGAAACCTTGCCTGAGGGGATTAACGAGGGGAATGTCAGGTCTTTTGTCACTGGTGTTGATTTCGTAATCGATGGCCTCGATTTTTTCAATATCGAGGCCCGGCGCCTACTCTTTCGTGAGGCTCGAGCGGCCGGGGTGTTTATTTTGACGGCTGGGCCAGTGGGCTTTGGTTCATCGATGCTGGTGTTTGATCCGCAGGGCATGAGCTTTGATGACTATTTTGATATTCATGACAAACAATCGCGACAGTTACAGTTGGTGCATTTCGGTTTTGGTTTGACTCCCAGCCTGCTCCAGCGCGCTTATTTTTCACCCGAAATGGTTGATTGGAATGCCCAGCGGGGGCCTTCTTTGGTCACAGGCACTCTGGCCTGTGCGAATCTGGTTACTACCGAAGTTTTGAGGATACTGCGTGGAGAAAAACCACAGGTCGCGCCAGCCTCTATTCATTTTGATCCGTATTTGCGGCGGTGTAAAAAAACATGGGTCCCCTGGGGAAACAAGAACCCGCTGCAGCGGATCAAGCTGGCTATTGGTCTAAGACAACTCCGGGCTGCCAAGGTGCTACTGTAAGAGTATTTAT
>JAUYFO010000036.1 GCA_030690925.1 Candidatus Moraniibacteriota bacterium | reverse complement strand
GATTTGGATAGTGTAAGGAAACATATCGCCCAACTTTCGGAAAAACATACTCAAAAACAATATAGGTGACAAGAGAAGCAATTACCATGCTCCCGACGATATCAACCAAATGATGCACTCCAGCCAGCACCCGAGAAGCGCCCACAAAAAAAGCGATGAGGAACAATACCAGGCCGAGCTTACGATGGAAAAAGAAAATGGTAGCGGCAATAGCACTACTGAGAAGGGTATGGTCTGACGGAAAGCCATTGTCAGGAGCATGTGGCAAGAGTGGCACAAAATTTCCGATGACGAAGGGCCGTGGATCATAATAGAAGGTGCTCAGGATCTTGGCAGTGACATAGGTGAGCGGTAGTGCTAGTATGGCGCAGAGAATAATGCGCCAGCGGCTCCCTTTCGGCTGACGCACGATATACCAAATGGCCCACGCGACGATGACCAGATACAAATACTGCGCTCCGAAGATGATGAGAGAATCCATACGGTTAAAATAACGTTCCTGCCTGAGTGCTTATCAGTGGGGCGTGCTCTGTTTTGGCTGATTCAAGCAGTTTCTTGTTGCCATGCAGTTCGATTAAATAGTCCCAATTACGAAACTCCGGGTAGAGCTCCAGTTGCTTCTCGAGAATTTCCACCGTCACCCGCACATCACCCGCTCCTGTATGGGCACTTTCGTGCTCTTTCCCCAGGTAGCGCTTATAGGCAGCCGAGAGATTGCGAGGGGCGAACATGCTACGCGCTTCCATCTTGTGGTAGAGGATCTTGGCATCGAGTACTTTTTTCTTAGTGAAGTCGAAGTTCTTACCGACCGAAGCAAACTCGCCTTTGAGGAAAGGCAAATCGAAACCGGTAATATTGAACCCGCCAACATCGGCCCCATCGAACATGTTCCACAATTCGTAAGAAAGTTTGGCAAAACTAGGGCAGTCCGCCACATCCTTATCATAAATACCGTTGATACGACTGGCATCTTCGGCAATGGGAATCCCAGGATTGATCCGTTCGCAGTAACTTACCACTTCTCCAGAAGGCATGATTTTCTCATAGGCCAGCTCGATAATCTTGTCTTCCCTGATGGCCAGCCCCGTCGTTTCCAGATCGAAAATAATGAGCGGTCGATCAAGCGGCAGATAGTCAGGAATGGTAGTACGCATAGGAAGGTTGCTGATAAAATGAAACGATAGGCTCTTTACGATTACCCGATGACGATACTGACGATTTTTCCGGGAATGTAGATGATTTTTTTGACTGTCTTGCCGGCGAGATGGTCTTTCACTTTTTCATCAGTCAGTGCCTGGGCTTTCACGTCGTCTGCGCTTGTACCATTCGTAACAACAATGACAGTGCGTACTTTGCCGTTGACCTGTACCGCAATGTTGGTTGTCTCGGCCATAATTTTCTTGGCATCATATTGCGGCCACGGCGCCAGAAAAATAGATTTCTCCTTGCCTAAGCCAGCCCACAGTTCTTCGGCGATATGCGGCGCGAACGGACTCAATAGAATCAAGAATTGAGAATAGAGAATTGAGGAAATACCGTTCGTTTTTTCAAACGCATTCAAACAAATCATCAAACTACTGATGGCCGTGTTGAACTTGAGTTCCTCCAGGTCTTCCGTCACTTTTTTAATGGTTCTGTGCAATGCTGTTTCAGCATCCTTATTCTTGATGCTAGATTCTCCATTCTGAATGCTCTCCCCGAGCCGCCACACTTTCTCGAGAAAGCGGCGCAATCCGATGATGCTCTTGGTATTCCAGGCTTTCATGTCTTCCAGTGGCCCCATGAACATCTCGTAGAGGCGCAAGGAATCAGCCCCGAGCTCTACTACTACCTGATCAGGATTGACTACATTCCCTTTGGACTTGGACATTTTCTGGCCATTTTCGGCCAGAATCATTCCTTGGTGGCACAGTTTCTGAAATGGTTCGTCAAAGGAGAGATAGCCGTATTTCATGAGGGCCTTGGCGAAGAAGCGAGCATAGAGCAGATGGAGTACCGTATGCTCCGCTCCACCCATGTAGAAATCAACGGGCAAATACTTGGCCAAAGCTTTCTTCGAGGCAAAGGCTTTGGTATTCTGTGGATCAGCAAAGCGCAGGTAGTACCAACTGGAACAGACAAAAGTATCCATAGTGTCACTCTCCCGCCTGGCTTTGGCTCCACACTTAGGACACTGCACTTTATGAAAACTTTTAGAACTGACCAGTGGTGACTCGCCAGTGGGACGGAAGTCCACATCGGTGGGCAATTTCACTGGTAGGTTCTTGTCCGGTACCGGCACTGCCCCGCAATCATCACAGTAAATAATAGGGATAGGTGCCCCCCAGTAACGCTGGCGTGAGATGAGCCAATCACGCAAGCGATAGTTCACCACTTTCTTCCCCAGTTTTTCTTTCCGGAGCCACACTGCCATCTTTTCCCGTGCCTCTTCCGATGTCAGCCCAGAAAATTCTTTGGAATCAACCAGGCGGCCATCACCGGTATAGGCTCCTTCCTGGTTCGGATCAGCCGAGGCTTCGCCCTCGATGACCGTTTTGATTTCCAGTTGATATTTCTTGGCAAAAGCAAAATCGCGTTCGTCATGGGCCGGCACGCCCATCACCGCGCCAGTGCCGTAGGTGGCAAGCACGTAGTCGGCGATATACACCAGCAGACGCTCACCGGTAAACGGATGCACCACCTCTACCCCCTGCAGACAGATCCCGGTCTTCTCTTTATTTAATTCGGTACGTTCCAGATCAGTCTTCTTTTTGCTTTTTTCAATATACTTCTTCACTTCTTCTTTGTTTTGAAAATTGAGTAGCTTTGCTACTATGGGATGCTCGGGGGCAATTACTACATACGTACAGCCATAGACTGTGTCGAGGCGCGTCGTAAAGACTCGAATCTCTTCTTCAGTATCGGCGACGTAAAACGTGACTTCAGCGCCCTCCGAACGGCCAATCCAATGCTTCTGAGCAGCCTTGGTCGACTCGGGCCAATCGATTTTTTCCAAACCAGACAAAAGACCAGAAATCTTCTTTCCTGTCTTGGTCTTGGTTGGCTCGACAAAATCTGTGATCTTGAAAAACCACTGCTCCAGGTCTTTCTGCATCACAATGTCCCCAGAACGATCGCACTTACCATCAATCACCTGTTCGTTGGCCAACACCGTCTGACACGATTCACACCAGTTCACTTTGGCTTTTTTCCGATAGGCTAATCCGTTTTTGTACAAAAACAAAAACATCCACTGAGTCCATCGGTAGTACTCCGGACTCGAAGTATTGATCTCGCGACTAAAGTCATAGGACAAGCCGATTGACTGCATCTGCCGTTTGAAGGTCTTGATTGACTGAAGCGTCTTCACCTTGGGGTGAATCCCTGTCTTGATGGCAAAGTTTTCTGCTGGCAACCCGAAAGCATCCCAAC
This sequence comes from Candidatus Moraniibacteriota bacterium, assembly GCA_030690925.1. Taxonomy (GTDB): domain Bacteria; phylum Patescibacteriota; class Minisyncoccia; order Moranbacterales; family UBA1568; genus UBA1568. Next base: position 5,139 of record JAUYFO010000036.1, on the reverse strand, counting down.
CCATAGGACGCAGGACATCGTAGCCCTGGAAACGTTTGAACCGAGCATAGATATCGGTAGCGGTGAAGTTTTCGACGTGTCCCACATGCAATCCATCACCAGACGGATAGGGAAACATGTCGAGAATATAAAATTTCCCTTTGCCTCCGGATTTCTTGGGAAAACCCTGCTTGGCCCAGATTTTCTGCCATTTTCCTTCGATTTTCTGTGGATGGTAGGATGTTTTCATGATTTTTTCATCAACTTCGTTCCCCTACTTTACCGTACTCTTGGCTTTTTTTCAAGAAAAAACCCGCTTTTTATCCGCGGGTTTCTTTTTGTAAACTGTGAGGCTCCTTATTGGCCGAGAGTCGGTCGGTCTCCGGGGTTGCCGATACTGAGTCCGTGGCGACTACGGTGGCGACGTGCTACCTTGACCCGAGTCAGTTCCTTCTCTACCAGAGCCGCTGTCCGGGCATACTCCTCATCATCCATGGTCAGGCGCTCTTTCTTCAGTGCCTCAGCCCGCAGCCTGGCCTCTTCGGCTCGAGCCAGATCAATTTCTTCGGCCCGTTCGACCGTATCAGCCAAGATCGAAAGTGTGTTGTCATGAAACTCCACAAAGCCACCGGAAGTAGCCAGACTGACTTCATCACCGCCGGCGACCTTGCGCAGGATAATTTCGCCAGCCTGCAAGGCTCCGATATAGGGCACGTGGTTCGGTAAGATGGTCACTTCACCACCCAAAACAGGAAGGGTAGCCTGATACACCTCTTCTTCGATCACAATCCGCTCCGGAGTGACTATCTTGAATTTGATCATAAAATATTTCAGGATTCAGAGTATTTCACTTACTCGGCGCTCGCAAGACTTTCAACGGTCATCAAAGAAACATCAACCAAACAACCGCCCTCTTCAGAAATTTACTTTTTTCCTTCCGCGATCACTTCCTCAATAGCACCCTTCATGTAGAATGACTGTTCGTCGATAGCATCCAGTTCTCCCGACAAAATCTTTTCAAAACCAGAAATAGTGTCATCGAGCTTGACGTATTTCCCCGGGGCGCCGGTGAACTGCTCGGCCACGAAGAACGGTTGGGAGAGGTATTTCTGAATCTTACGCGCTCGCGCTACCGTCTGTTTGTCCTCGTCAGTCAATTCCTCCATACCGAGGATGGCAATGATATCCTGCAAGTCTTTGTAGCGTTGGAGTACCTTCTGCACGCTTCTGGCGACGCTGTAGTGCCGTTCTCCGACCACTTGGGGGTCTAAGATAGTCGAGCTGGAATCAAGCGGGTCTACGGCCGGATAAATGCCGATTTCGGTCAGCGCCCGGTTGAGTACTACTGTGGAGTCGAGGTGAGCGAAGGTGGTGGCTGGGGCTGGATCGGTCAGATCATCGGCTGGCACATACACCGCCTGCACTGAAGTGATTGAACCTTTCTTGGTGGAGGTGATGCGCTCCTGCAGTCCGCCCATTTCTTCGGCCAACGTCGGCTGATACCCCACAGCACTTGGAATCCGCCCCAAAAGCGCTGACACTTCGGAACCAGCCTGAGTGAAACGGAAAATATTGTCGATAAAGAACAGCACGTCCTTGCCTTCGTCATCACGAAAGGATTCGGCCATAGTCAGTGCGGTGAGCGCCACGCGCTGGCGCGATCCCGGTGGTTCGTTCATCTGGCCAAAGACTAGAGCCGTCTTATCGAGCACGCCGGATGCTTTCATTTCAAAATAAAGGTCATTGCCCTCGCGGGTGCGCTCCCCCACTCCGGCAAACACCGAGTACCCGCCGTGTTCCGAAGCGATGTTGCGAATCAGTTCCTGGATTACCACCGTCTTGCCCACCCCAGCACCACCAAACAATCCCACCTTACCACCCTTCATGAAGGGACAGAAGAGATCGATCGATTTGATACCGGTTTCAAACACCTCGGCTTTGGTCGACTGCTCATCAAAAGCTGGGGCGCTGCGATGGATGGAACGCTTGGTTTCTACTTCCACATTCGGCTTTCCATCAATAGCATCACCAAGCACATTGAACATCCGTCCCAGCACGGCCTTCCCAACAGGTACCGAAATTGGAGCTCCTGTGGCCACAACGGACATACCACGACGTACACCGTCGGTCGTCCCCATGGCTACAGCCCGTACCCGTCCGCCCCCCAAATGCTGGTGCACCTCCACGACTAGTTTCGATTCACCAACTGTGAGCTCCAAGGCATCATAAATCCTCGGTAATGTGCTTTCGCTCCCGAATTCCACATCCACAACCGGACCAATCACCTGAATTATTTTTCCTGTCTTATTCATAGGGTTACGTTGTTTACTAGTGTGTTACGGCGGCCATGCCAGCGGAGAGCTCGGCAATCTCTTGGGTAATTTTCTGTTGACGGAGTTGGTTGTAGGCGAGGGTCAGGTCAGCCACCATGTCTTTGGCGGCATCGGTGGCATTCCTCATCGCCATCATACGGGCCGATTCCTGCGAGGCGTTGCTTTCCAGCACGGCGTGGTACAGCTCCATCTCAAGTAGGCGTGGGATCATCTGCCACAATACTTTCTTGGGCGATGGTTCGATGACATAGTCGGCCTCGATAAAAGTGCTCTTGATTTCTCGACCAATCATCTCATGCATGGCTTTCTTGGTATCTTTGATAGCCACTGGAAGGAGTGCCCGCACCTTTACTTCTTGCGAGAGCATGGAAATATAATCCGTATAGATCATCACTACCCGATCAACCCGTTTGGCCTCAAACTCTTCGATGATAAGCCGGGCGATGGCCCGCATCCCTTCGGTACTCGGCTTGGCCAAGACATCTGGAAAAGAAGCGATGATGTCTCCTTCACTTCCTGGCGCCGCCAGAATACGACGGACGGCATTCTCACCTTTTTTCCCGATGGTAATGAAAACTCGCTGTTTGCCGACATCTTCCGAAAGGGTACGCCGCAATCGCTTGATAATCTGAGCATTGAATGCCCCACACAGACCACGATTGCTGGTAATAATCACATAGAGTTCCTTTTTCACGGGGCGTTCTGTCAAAAGCACGTGTTTCTCACTCCCCACGGCGTAGTGCAGTTGTTCCAAAAGCTCGATAGCACTCTGTGCATACGGACGAATAGCCAACACCGAAGAAACCGCCTTGCGCATTTTGACAGCCGAAATCATCTCCATAGCACGGGTAATTTTCCCCGTACCCTTCACGCCTTTGATACGCCGCCTGATGTCTCGTGTACTGGCCATAGTATAGATCTCACTGATACGTCACTGTTCATTGGAAAAATATTTCTTTTGAGACCGCTGAAAGTTTCGCGAGCAGGGTTTCCACCGTAGCTGGAATCGCGAGACTTTCATAGAGTGAGTTCGCCGCTGGGCGAACGAGTGTGTCGCAAAAGGAATGTTTTTCAATGAACGACTTACTAAACCGAAAATCCCTTCTTGAATGTACCAATATGCTTCTTCAATACCTCTTCCACTTCCGGCGTCAGTGCCTTCTCTTGCAAAATCGCCTCTAGAGCTTCTTTGCCTTCGTTTTGCAGATACACTACAAACCCATGCTCGAACGCACTGATCTTTTCTACCGCTACATCATCCACGTGACCACGAGTGAGAGCGTAGAGCACGGCTACTTCCTGCTCGACTGGAAGCGGTGCGTACTGCGGTTGCTTGAGCATCTCGGTCGCTCGCCTGCCACGCTCGATGAGGGTGCGAGTCTTTTCATCGAGGTCGGAACCAAACTGGGAAAAGGCTTCCAGTTCACGGAACTGAGCCAAATCGAGACGCAGCGTTCCCGACACCTGCTTCATGGCTTTGATCTGAGCAGCTGAACCGACCCGTGATACCGAGAGACCGACGTTCAGTGCCGGGCGGATACCCTTGTAAAACAGATCCGTTTCCAAATAGATCTGGCCATCAGTAATCGAAATGACGTTGGTCGGGATATAGGCCGAAACATCCCCAGCCTGGGTCTCGATGATGGGCAGTGCGGTGAGCGATCCTCCACCGTTTTCCTTGTTCAGTTTGGCACTACGCTCCAAAAGACGAGAATGAACATAAAAAACGTCACCCGGATAAGCTTCACGCCCTGGTGGACGACGGAGAATAAGTGAGATCTGACGATAGGCGACGGCGTGCTTGGAGAGATCATCGTAGATGACCAACACATCCTTGCCCTGATCCATGAAGTATTCCCCCAGAGCACAGCCAGCATAGGGAGCAATAAACGATAGCGCAGACGGATCAGAAGCGCCAGCCACCACCACCGTGGTGTATTCCATTGCGCCGGTCTTCTCTAGTTCCGCCACGATGCGAGCCACTTTCGATTCTTTCTGACCGATTGCCACGTAAATACAGATAACATCCTGCCCCTTCTGATTGATGATGGTATCGATAGCGATGGCGGTCTTGCCCGTCTGGCGATCACCGATGATTAGTTCGCGCTGACCACGCCCAATCGGAATGAGGGCATCGATGGCCTTGATACCAGTCTGCAGCGGCTGATGCACCGACTGACGAGTGATAACACCAGGAGCGATTTTTTCGACTGGATAATACCCCTTGGCTTCCAGGCCACCCTTACCATCGATTGGCAGCCCTAGTGGCGACAGAACACGACCAATGACGCTCTCGCCCACCGGCACGGAAAGAATGCGCCCGGTACTCTTGGCAATCGAACCCTCGCCGATATCATCCGTTTCACCCAAAAGCATCACCCCCACTTCTCCCTCTTCCAGGTTCAGTGCCACGCCAAGGGTGCCGTTCTCAAATTCCACCATCTCGCCAGTCATCACCTGGGATAAGCCAGCCACACGCGCCACCCCATCTCCCACTTCCAACACGGTACCAATTGCTTCTTGTTTCGGTTCATGGTGAAAATCGGTAATGTGTTTCTTCAGTTCTTCAATAAGTGGGCTTACCATAGCAATAACTTTTAGCGATTAGGTCTCGTGAAGGGAGGGTTATTTCGTTAAGTTGGTCTCAAGTTTTCGGAGTGCCGTGGCAAACGAAGCATCATACAGGGTTTCTTTGCTTTGCATCCTCACCCCGCCGATCAGGTTAGCATCGGTGACAAAAGAAGCAGCTACTTTTTCCGCGGCAAATACTTTTTCCGCCCACACTACGAGAGTCTGCTGCGTCGCCACATCGGCTTGGTGAGCTGTG
>JAUYFO010000033.1 GCA_030690925.1 Candidatus Moraniibacteriota bacterium | reverse complement strand
GCAGAAAAGCATCACGGTAAGCCAATTTTTAGCCCGTTATTATGGCCACTTCCAACAGTATCTCTTCTCCTCCGAAACCGAAAGAGCCTCGTGGGCTTTTTTCCTCCACGTTGCAGGGACTTCTGGAACGTTTGCCAGTGCGTTCACGCAGCATCGTTGAGGCTCGCTTTGGTATCGGAAACGAAACCCCCAAGACTCTAGAAGAGATCGGGCGCTCCTATCAGATCACTCGGGAACGGGTGCGTCAGGTTATCGGGAGTGCGCTTGGCTTCTTGTCTCAGGAGAAGGCCCACCCTTCCATCGGTGAAGTAGTCGATTCTATCGAGCACGCTTTGGCAGAAAACCAGGGTGTGATGAAGGCGGATGATTTGCTCGAGAAACTTTCTTTTCAGAGCAAGAAAGAGCGGGGGGCACTCTTAGCCTTTCTTGAGGCGCTCTCTATTGTCAAAGAAGAAAAAGCTACCAAGGAATATGAGAAGCTCTACCGCTTGAAAGATTTTTCACTGCCTGATCTGAAGAAGGTGATCGATGGTGTCAAGACGATTCTCAAAGAAGTTGGGGATGCCTTGGAAGGCAAGGCGCTCTACGCTCGCTTCAAGCAGGTCCATGGCGATCTGAGCGAGCAGGCGCTTTATAATCTCTTGTCTGTATCGAAAGAGATTAAGCAAAGCGTTTTTGGCAAGTGGGGTCTTGCTGGTTGGAGCGACATCAAACCACGGGGAACCCGCGAAAAAGCCTATCTGGTACTCCAGACCAAAAACACGCCGCTTCATTTTCGTGAAATCGCTAGTCTCATCGACAGTTACGGTTTGCAGAAGAAAAAGAAAAGTCATCCTCAGACGGTTCATAACGAACTCATCAAAGACAAACGTTTCGTCTTGGTAGGGCGGGGTATCTACGCTCTTTCTGACTGGGGCTACAAGCGGGGTACCGTCAAAGAAGTGATTACGGATATCCTACGGGGTTCCAAGGAACCCCTGTCCCGAGAAGCGGTTTTGGCGCGTGTCCTGAAAATTCGTCAGGTCAAAAAGTCTACCGTCATCATTAATTTAAATACTTTTTTTGCACGCATTGGGAAGAACGCCTATACTATCAAGTAAGGAGATAGATATTTTTCTGTCACACTTCTAACGGGGTCAACGCACCCCTTTTCCCATGGGTACTCTTTTTGCAAACTTTGCCGATACTTTTTCCATGATGGGGAGTGTTTTTTCTTTGCTGATGAACGTGTGGTTTATTATCTTTCCGCCGCTTTTGTTTTTTCTTTTTGAGTTGTTGTGGATGCTCCACGTGTGGGGCCACTACGGTGGCAGTATCAAGTGGGTGCTCTTAGAAATTATTCCACCGCGTGATATCGAAGCCAGTCCGCTTCCTATGGAGTCTATTTTCAATGGCTTCGCCGGAGTGATGAAGAGTCCTACCCCGGTAGAGACCTTTATCAAAGGGGAGTTCCCAGTTTCTTTTTCCCTGGAGATGGCTAGTATTGAGGGCCAAGTACACTTCTATGTCCGTACTCAAGCAGGATTTCGCAATCTGGTCGAGGCTCACTTCTATGCCCAGTATCCGGGGGTCGAGGTGGTGGAAGCAGAAGACTATGTCAACTTGGTACCAAAGACACTCCCCAACAAAGACTGGGATTTGTGGGGGACGGATTTTGTGTTCGTCAAACCCGATCTCTATCCGATCAAGACCTACCGCTTTTTTGAAGAAAGCGTGACCGGCAAGATGGTTGACCCTTTGGCCGGACTGATCGAAACCATGGGTCAGACGGGGCCGGGTCAGTATATTTGGTTGCAGTATATCGTTACTCCCTATTCGGAAAGTTGGTTTACGACTGGCCAGGATACCATCGATGAATTTTTGGGGAAAGTGAAAGAGGAAAAGCAAGGATTTTTCCAGCGACTGTTTTCTGATATAACGGACGTGTTAGGGAATCTGGGTAACGGTTTGTTGGGAAAGGAAGTCGAGTTTACGGTTGGGGCTAAGGCAGAAAAGAAAGAAGAACAGCCCCTGGAATTTCGTCTTTCACCAGGCCAGAAAAAAGTGCTCGAGGCCCTGGAAAACAATATTGGCAAACAAATGTTCAAGACACGGATGCGTCATGTCTATATCGGACGACGTGAAGTCTTTAATAAGCCGACTGGAGTTTCTTCTTTTATTGGAGCGATTAAGCAGTTTAATGATTTTAACCTCAACAGTTTCAAGCCGGGAGACTCCTCTAAAACCTACGCCAACTATATCTTTACCGAGGAACGGCTCCGCTATCGCCAGCGACGACTGTTCCGACGCTACATCACTCGTGATACCGATCCGCAGAGTACGCGTTTCATGCTCAGTTCCGAAGAGTTAGCGACGGTGTTCCATATCCCCGATATGGCGGTTACGGCCCCAGCCCTCACTCGGGTGGCGGCCAAGCGTGGCGGGGCTCCCAGCAATTTACCTCTGTTAGATATCGAGTAATACTATGGCTCAGCAAAATGACATCACTTTTTTTGCCAAGACGAACTTCCGTAATCAGGAGCGGGTGTTTGGTATCAAGGCGGACGACCGTCGCCGGCATATGTACCTGATCGGCAAGACTGGTATGGGTAAGACCAATCTGTTGGAGAATTTGGCTATTCAAGATATTCAGAATGGTCATGGTATTGCCTTTATCGATCCGCACGGTGACACCGCAGAAAAACTGATCAAAGCTATTCCGAGTCACCGGATCAACGATGTCATCTATTTCAACCCAGCTGATCAGGATTTCCCGATCGCCTTCAACGTTATGGAGAAGGTCAGTCCCGAGTATCGCCATTTGGTAGCCTCTGGGTTGGTGGGGGTGTTCAAAAAAATCTGGGCTGATTCTTGGGGTCCACGCTTAGAGTACATCTTGCGCAATGCCATCTTGGCACTGCTTGAATATCCGGGGAGCACGCTTTTGGGAGTGACCCGCATCCTTGTCGACAAGTCCTATCGGGAACGGGTGGTAGAAAAAATCACTGATCCAGTAGTGCGCTCTTTCTGGGTGGATGAGTTTTCCAAATGGGACTCCCGGGTGCTACAGGAAGTAATTTCACCTATTCAGAACAAGGTTGGACAATTCCTCTCGAGTGCCCTGATCAGAAATATTGTTGGTCAGACAACGTCGTCGTTTGACGTGCGTCAGGTTATGGATGAGCGTAAGATCCTTATTATGAACCTTTCCAAGGGTCGCCTGGGCGAAGATAACAGTGCTCTGTTAGGGGCCATGATGATCACCAAGATCCAGTTGGCCGCCATGGGCCGAGTGGATATTCCTGAGGAAACCCGAGCTGACTTCTACCTCTATGTTGATGAGTTTCAAAATTTCGCCACAGAATCGTTTGCCAATATTCTCTCGGAAGCACGTAAGTATCGCCTCAACCTCATTTTGGCTAACCAGTATGTTACCCAGATTGCCGAGGAAGTGCGCGATGCCATCTTTGGCAACGCCGGTAGCATCATTTCCTTCCGTGTCGGCGGGATGGACGCAGAGTTTCTGGAGAAGGAATTTGAGCCGGTGTTCATGATGAACGATATCGTCAACTTGCCCAAGTATCAGATTTATCTGAAACTGATGATCGATGGGATCGCTGGTGATGCTTTCAGTGCTACCGTGTTGCCGCCAATCAAAATCGAGGGTGATCCAGAAACAGAACGCAAAATCATTCAGGCTTCCCGGGAACGCTATACTTCCAACAAGGAAGATGTGGAAGATAAGATTCGTCGTTGGAGCGGCATGCTGTCACCAGAAGAGCGCCAGGCCTTGGTGAAAAAAGAATTGCCCGTAGTCCGCCCGACGGTTGTCTCGCGACCTGCGGCAGTGTCTGTGGTGTCAAAGCTCAAGGAAGAGGTATTGCCGAAAACGAAGCCGGTGGCAGGGCCTGCAGCAGCTGTTTTTGGCGTGGGGCGTCATGAGGGAACGAAAACGCCACTCAAGGAGTCGGCATCAGTCATACCCAAACAAGAAGAAAGCATCTATTCCAAGGAACAGGCCTCGGCGTTGCTCCAGGCTACTTTGGTGACGAACGCTCCCGAGACGCCACCGAAATTTGTGCCACCATTAGCTCCCAAGAAAGAGCTGTCGACGGACCTGGATGCTTTTGAAAAAGAAGAGCAAGCTAAGCAGCAGCAAGAGGGAGAGAGTAAACCACAAAGAATAGAAGGACAGCGCTCGAATACCGAAACTTTACAAGAACTGGTAGAGGTCACTCCAGAAAAAGTGCTTTATCAAACCAAGTGCGCCACCTGTGAAACGGATATCGAAGTGCCGTTTGTTCCTGATGGTAAGCGCCCCACGTTTTGTAAGGATTGTTTGCGAGATTATCAGCGGGCGACCGCCAAGGCACGGAACGAGATAGTCAAAAAACAGGAGGCTACTCCACAAAGCGTGCAGAATACCAAGAACATAGAGCGATCGCCAGAGGCGCCCCGCCACCAGGTCAAGCATTCCCAGGTTTACGCTCCTACCAGTCAGCCAGTATCGCTCGCTCAGGCTCAGCACATCGAACCGAAAAGATTCAAGACTCTGCGCAAGCGCCCAGAAGTAAACTTGGGTGAACTGCGGGAAATGATTGGTGCCGCTCACAAACGTGACTGATAGGTAGGATATCCCTACTACCGCTTCCTGTTTCAGGTGTTTCAAAGAAATGTTTGAGAGAAGGAGTAGAGCTAGGCGAGGTTGTCCCAGTAGCCGTTTCTTGGTATGATGAGAAAGAATCAAGTCTGATCTGTGAGACTGCAAGCCTATGAGTTTCAGAAGGTGGCACAAGCGAGTGTATGCCGTGTGGGTGGTCATTTCGGTACTGGTCGTGGTTTCCATGATTGGGTTTTTGTTGGCGCCGATTTTCATGTACTAGCGGGGGGATTTGTTAAATATTGGGAGGGGTTTGGCCGTATGGTTGCACGGAGATATCTCATACGCGGAGGCGTGGTGCTGATGGTGGCCCTCATCTCGTGGGTGGCTTTTCTTTCTTCGAAGCAGTTTTCACGTAATGGACGTATTGAGAACGAAGTGCGTCTCCTGCAGAATGAGGCGGACAAGATCCGTCGCGAAAATGAGACGTTGAGCGAGAAGATCAGTTATTTTTCTTCCGATAATTTTCGCGAACAGGAAGCCAAAGAAAAGCTGGGTATGAAAAAGGTGGATGAGGCGGTGGTTGTGATCCAGGCTCGTCCCGAAAGGGAAACAATGGCCATGGAAGAAACACCAAAGAGGGCGGCTCCGGAGGTGACCGGATTCTACCCTAATTATAAACGATGGTGGCAAGTTTTTTTCGGAGCGAGCACGGAGTAATCATGGCAATCACACACGCAGTATGAAGATGATTAAGTGGTCGACAATCGGGTATGGGCTGCTCGCGCTGACCGTCTTGTTGTTTGCGTTGTCGCTTCTTGTGGTGTACGTGGCACCGCGTTCTGTGGCAGGGGAGTTTTTGATGACACGCCTGTCCTATCCGGTGGTTGTTGTGGGTTATCGAGGAGGGATTTCTTCCCGAGAGTTGGCAAAAAATATGCGGTCTATCCGGCGTTTCTATGAAAACCAGGATTTTTCCCAGGTGGGGTTGCGGGTGGATTTTTCGACTGATGAAGGGAAAAAACGTCTGGCAGTGCGAGAGAAAGAAGTACTTAATAAAATGGTAGAAGACCAGGTGATTATGTATTTGGCGCGGGAGCGAGACATTTTTGTCAGTCCTGACATGGCAGAGCAGGGGGTAGCGCGGAAGCTGGAAGAATATGGTAGTAGTGCCGCAGTGACCGAGAACCTCGAGCGTCTGTACGGTTGGACCCTTCGTGATTTTGAAAAAAAAGTAGTGTTGCCTGGTCTGTACGAAGAGAAATTGAACGAGCGTTTTCTCAAAGAGACTGACCCGGTGGGGGTGGCTAAGACCAAAATCGAACAGGCTACTGAAGCCTTGCGCCAGGGGAGTGATTTCGCCAAGGTGGTCAAGCAGTATTCCGAAGGACAGACAGCCGATGAAGGGGGTGATCTGGGGTGGTTTGCTGTGAATGATTTGACACCAGAACTCCGCAGCCCAGTCTCGTCGCAGAAAGTCGGCATACCAGGGAGTGTCGTGGAAAGTACTCTGGGGTTCCATATTCTGTTGGTGCAGGAGACGAAAAGGGACAAAGATAATCAGCAGCTCTACCGTTTGAAGCAGGTCTTTGCTCGCAAGACAACGTTCGCTGATTGGTTGGCCAAGCAGATGAAGGGTATCCCGATTTGGACATTGGATCGTACGTATTTCTATAATACAGAGACCGCGCGCATAGAGTTTCGAGATTCTGTCTGGCGAACGTATGAAGAAGAATTGCGCAAGAAGGCCACTGGCGATGCCTCATTCTTTTTCTAAGAGTGATGATACATAAAAATTAATGAATCGTGTATGGAAGAGATTTCCCCTGGAGCAGAAACGACCACAATCGTTGGGCCACCACATAAGAGGAAACGGGGCCAGGGATGGATTGTGGTCTTGTTTGTTCTCGTCTTGGGCACGGGTTTTATTGGAGGCGTATTGTCACCGGTGGTACTGCGCTTCGTCAGCCAGTATATTCCTGCTTTTGAGGGCGCGCTTACGATTCCAGGGGGCCAAGTAACAGAAGGGGTGAGGGTGGTCACGGAAGAAAATGCTGTAGCTGACCTGGTGGAAAAGAATTCTCCTGGAGTAGTGAGTATCGTGATTAGTCGTGATGTCCAAAAGTTACGAAGCTTTTTCAGTAACCCTTTTGGGCTTCCGTTTTCTGATCCGAGAAGTGGCAACAATAGTACCGAGACCGAAAAACAGAGGGTGGGGAGTGGTTCGGGTTTTTTTGTCTCGTCGGATGGTTTGATTGTCACCAACAAACACGTAGTCGCCGATGAACAAGCCGAGTACACCGTTATTTTGGGGAAGGATAAGAAGGAATACCCGGCCAAAGTGCTGGCTCGTGATCCCAGTAATGACATCGCTGTCATAAAAATCGAGGGCCAGGATTTTCCGGTTCCGGTATTCGGTGACTCCGATACTATCAGAGTGGGGGAGACAGTGATTGCTATCGGGAACCCACTTGGTGAATTTGAGAATTCGGTCAGTCGAGGTATTGTCTCTGGCCTCAAGCGTAGTCTTGATGCTAGTTCTGGTTTGGGTGATTCAGAACATCTGTCCGATATTATCCAGATCGATGCCGCTATCAACCCCGGCAATTCTGGTGGCCCGTTGTTTAACCTGGCTGGTGAGGTGATCGGAGTCAATGTGGCTATGGCGCGTGGCGCTGAAAATATTGGGTTTACGCTCCCCATCAACCAGGTCAAGCGTATCGTAGAACAGGTGCGCATGACTGGGAAACAGAGTTTTCCCTACTTAGGGGTGCGGTCAATTACGCTTACCGATGCGCTTCAGAAAAAGACGGGGTTGCCATTTAACTATGGGGCTTTGGTGTTGCGCGGTGAGACGTTGACGGACTTCGCTGTGGTACCTGGATCTCCAGCAGATAAGGCTGGTATAGTGGAGAATGATATTATTCTTGAAATTAATGGTGAGAAAGTCGATATGGAGCACGGTCTGGTGTACTATATGGCACGCTACGCAGTAGGTGATACTATCACCGTCAAGTTGTGGCATAAGGGAGAGACCAAGGAAATCACGGTCCGGTTGGAAGAACGACAGTAACAGGAGAGAGGTGTTCTGGAGCAGTAGCAGGTGATTACTATCTATAGCAGCATGATTCTTCATTTCTCGGTATTTTTCTGGAGTTTTATCTTTTTCGTCGGATTGGTATTGGTGTCGCAGAATCCTATCTCTGCTTCCTGGAGTTGGTACGTACTTTCCGTGGCGCCGCTTATTCTGGTTTCGCTTACGGCCAGCCGGCGTTTGACAGAGCGTTTTTCCGATGCTGTTTTGCCGATGCTTCTCTCTGTCTCGTCACCAATGCTGCTTTCTCTGATTGATAACTCAAGAGAACGCTGGGTGTTCGTGATCCTGAGCGCACTCATGTATTACTGTGCTCTTTTGGGGAATTATCGTTTGCGTCATGCCCCGACCGACAAAACCGGTGAAGCCTTTCTCAATGCAGCCGCTATGGCAGCAATGTTCTTCTTCTACGCTGGACTCTACGGGTTTTATCTGAATTTTTCTTTCCCCCTCTGGGGATTGATGCTGCTCTATTTCTTCGGAACCGCGCTCACCAGTTATGAAACATTCATGGGGGTGGATCAAAAGGAACGGACACGCGTCTTGCTTTACAGCGCCCTATTGGGGCTGATTATGGGGGAGATGGTGTGGGTCATGAGTCTCTGGCCGTTTGGCTACCTGACGACGGGGGCCATTGGAGCCATTCTGTTCTTTATTGTGTGGGATATATCGTTTGATGCTTTTCGGAAGACGTTGTCACTGCGCAAAGCCACTCCCCGTATTTTTTTCTTCCTTGTCCTAATCTTTCTCCTACTCTTCAGCTCCCCTTGGCGGATATTGGTCTGATAGGAAGTGGCGGCCTTGACCTTGCTTCAAAGCCTTCTTTCGGCTAGGCTTACGGAATGGACCAAAGCATTAGACAAAAGAATATCCGCAATTTCTGCATCATTGCTCATATTGATCATGGCAAATCCACGCTGGCTGATCGCTTGATTGATATCACTCATACGGTAGAAAAGCGCAAAATGAAAGAGCAGATGCTTGATCAGATGGATCTGGAGCGGGAGCGTGGTATCACCATCAAGCTGCAGCCGGTACAGATGCACTATAGCTACCAGGGCACCCCATACATGCTCAATCTGATTGATACCCCGGGACATGTAGACTTTCATTACGAAGTTTCGCGCTCACTAGCTGCTGTCGAGGGTGCTATCTTGCTGGTCGATGCTACCAAGGGGGTGCAGGCACAGACCTTAGCCAATCTGTATCTGGCCGTGGAACAGGGACTGGAGATTATTCCGGTCATCAACAAGATTGACCTCCCTAATGCTCAGGTAGAAAAGACCAAGAAAGAAATCGTGCATATCCTAGGGTGTCAAGAAGAAGAGATTCTCTTGGCTTCGGGGAAAACCGGTGTGGGAGTGCAGACGGTATTGGAACGAGTGATTGAGCGGGTGCCGGCTCCACAGGGCGATGAGACCCTGCCGCTCCGCGCCCTTATTTTTGATTCTATCTATAACACCTACAAGGGCGTGGTGGCTTATGTCAAGGTGGTAGACGGCTCGGTGAAACGTGACGATATGCTTCACATGCTCGGGACTGAAAAGGAAGGCTTGGCAGTCGAAGTGGGATTGTTTCACCCCAATCTGGTGCCGACCGATATCCTGCGTGCTGGAGATATCGGCTATATCGCCACTGGACTGAAAGCGGTCAGTCACTGTCGGGTGGGGGATACAGTGACCTGGAAGCCCACAGACCGTGAAGCCCCAGTAGAGCGTCTGCCGGGTTATAAGGAGATCCGACCGGCCGTGTACGCCAGTTTCTATCCGGTGGATGGCGATGAGTATACCATGATGCGCGATGCCCTCGAGAAGCTCAAGCTCAACGACGCTGCTTTTACTTTCGAACCGGAGAGCAACCAGGCGCTTGGTCGGGGATTTCGTTGCGGTTTTTTGGGATTGCTCCATTTGGAAATCATTCAGGCTCGTTTGGAACGGGAGTTTGGTATGGCCCCCACTATTACCACTCCGTCAGTCGTCTATGAGCTCAAGCTTCATGGGGCGGATGAACGTAAACTGCTCTATTCACCAGCTGATCTGCCAGACTTGGCTGGTATTGAGGCTATCTACGAACCCTACGTTTTGCTTTCGATGGTGGTGCCAAGCGAATATCTTGGGAACGTCATCACTCTGACGCAAACCATTCGGGCGGAGTACAAGAATACGGAATATATCGATGAAGAGCGGGTACTCCTTACCTTTGAGGCACCGCTCATGGATGTCATTATCAACTTTCATGATGAACTGAAGAGCGCTTCGTCGGGCTATGCCTCGATGAATTATGAGCTGATCGGCTATCGGGAGAGTGACGTGGTGAAACTCGAAATTATGGTGGCGGGGGAGCATATAGATGCTTTTGCTCGGATGATTCCCCGCCAGGATGCTTTTGGTGAGGGCAAGCGAGTAGTAGAAAAACTGAAGGAAGTCATTCCACGCCAGAACTTCGCAGTGGCCATTCAGGCGGCTATCGGGGGCAAGGTTATTGCTCGGGAAACCATCTCGGCTTACCGCAAGGATGTTACTGGCAAGCTCTACGGGGGAGACTTCTCACGCAAGCGCAAATTGCTCGACAAACAGAAGAGGGGCAAGAAAAAAATGCGTGATATCGGCAAGGTTGCTATTCCTAGCAGCGCCTTCTTGGCAGTTTTGAAGAAGTAGTGATTTAGTATAAACGCAACTTAGTTGCGTTTATACTAAATGGTACAGTAAGGAGGAAGTGACCCTGTTTATATAAATAGACTAGGCCAACCAGATCTGGTAAAGGAAATAACAGGTATTCACCCCAGGGCAAGCCCTCCACTCAAAAACGAACTGCTGTTCGTTTCTTTCCGCGGCAAGCCGCGGGGTGTATGCCACCTGATTTTACCGGCACTGCGTTCGGAAACGAAAGCAAGCTTTCGCTTCACTCACTTCGTTTGGTAATAAAGGCACGGTTTGTTTCGAAAAAGTAATTCTCTTTTGCCATTTGTGGGGAAATTAGCTATACTGAAGATGTAATATTTTTTCAGATATGAGTATGGCAGTGGAACTTACTAAGGATAATTTTGATCAGGAAGTATTGAAAAGCGATAAGCCGGTACTGGTGGATTTCTGGGCGCCGTGGTGTGGGCCGTGTCAGATGATGGGTCCGGTGATTGAAGAATTGGCCAGCGTTGCGGCTCCGGCCAAAGTAGGTAAACTCAATGTGGACGAGCATCCAGAAATAGCAGAGCGTTATGAAATTATGTCTATCCCTTCCATCAAGATATTTAAGGGTGGGCAAGTGGTGAAGGAATTCATCGGGGTGCAGTCCAAGGAGACTCTGCAGACAGCGCTGGCTGCTCTTTAGGGAGGATTTATAGGGGAAAAACAAAAAATTATGAAAATATATAAGGAGCGCATTGATCTCCAAAGTACGACCCAGATAGAATTCATGGACATCACCGATAAGGTCCAGGATGTAGTGGATCGTTCGGGTATTCGCGAAGGCCAGACGCTGGTCTATGTGCCGCATACCACCATGGGGGTAGCTATCAATCATAACGAACCGATGCTGCTCCAGGACTTCATGAGGATACTTTACAAGATTGTGCCGGTGGATGCTCAGTATTCTCATGATTTGTTCGAATTGCGGCGCCCCTCGAGTCTGGCCGACGGCCGGAGCAACGGTCACTCGCACTGTAAGGCTATTCTTTTGGGGAATAGTGAAACGATACCGGTAGAGAAGGGAAAACTAGTACTGACAGAGCGCCAGAACATCTTTGCGGTGGAATTTGACGGCGCCCGCAAAAGGGACGTGGTAATTCAGATAATCGGTCTGTAAAAGGACCTCATCTTAACTCTCTCGTATGCGCCCCTTTCTTTTTGTTGCTATTTTTTTGTCGGTTCTTGGGGCGGGATTCTTTCTTTTTGGTTCTTATGCGACGGATCATTTTACTGGAGCAGTGAAGACCGAGCAACGTTTCGAGGTGCGGCAAAATGAGAATATCTTGACTCTTGGGACACGTTTGGAAGAAAGCGGAATTATTTACTCTCGCTACACCTTTGTTTGGTATTTCGTTCATGAAGAAAAAACACGTCAACTGATTGCTGGACAGTATGCTCTTTCAGGGAGTCTCACGGTGCCAGAGTTGGCAGTTATTCTGACGTCGGGGAAAACGGTTTCTCGTGATATCAAGATTACGTTTCCCGAGGGATGGACGTTTACCAAGATGGCAAAGCGCCTGACGGCCAATGATCTGCCTGGGGAAGCGTTCTTGGTCTTGGTCCAGACCCCGCTTCCGGGATGGCGGACCCAGTTTGATTTTTTGGGCGATCTGCCGAAAGGGGTATCGCTTGAAGGATACCTCTTTCCAGATACTTACCTGTTTACTCCTGAGGCGACTGCCGAAGAGATTATTATTGCAATGCTGCAGAACTTTGAGAAAAAATATGATGCCACATTGCGCCAGGGGGTGGCGCGCTCGGGACACGCGCTCTTTGCCATCGTTACTTTGGCCAGTATCATCGAAGAAGAAGGACGAACCAAGGAGGAACGGGACATGATTAGCGATGTCTTTTGGAAGCGCATCGCTATCGGTCAACCACTGCAGAGTGATGCTACTATCAATTATATCCACGGGACGACCAGGTTGCAGCCGACGCTGAAAGATACGGCGGCTGAGTCGCTCTACAATACCTACATCAACAAGGGCTTGCCACTAGGACCTATCAGTTCCCCGAGTCTCGTTTCTCTGCGGGCTGCTATTTTTCCGAAGAGTAACCCCTATTTCTACTTTTTGGTTGATGCTAACACC
Organism: Candidatus Moraniibacteriota bacterium; assembly: GCA_030690925.1. Classification (GTDB taxonomy): domain Bacteria; phylum Patescibacteriota; class Minisyncoccia; order Moranbacterales; family UBA1568; genus UBA1568. The sequence continues at coordinate 1,158 of JAUYFO010000033.1, read as the reverse complement.
GGAGAAACAGTTTTTTCTACCACGTTTGAGGAACATGTACGGAATCGCTCGCTGCACGGCCTGTAACACAACGTCATGAAGTTCACAACTCGGGAAATTTTCGGACTTGTGATTGTCGTTGGTGTCGGACTGTTCGCGGCCGGATCCTGGCAGGCGTTTTTCGTGGTTGCCCGCCACTATGATGTCTCGACATTCCTCCAGACAGTCGCGTGGTTTTCATTGCTTGGGACGATTTTTTTCTTGGGAAGTGTTGTTTGGAAAGAGCTGACCTTGCGCGTGCTTGGCGTGCTCGCTTTGGTGTTACCGAGCTTGCTTTTTGTCCATACCCTGTACCATATTGGTCTCGTCATTCTTTCGGCCCTCCTGGTGTTGTGGGGAGTGAGCCAGGTGCAGGGTGAAATTCGTGATCGTTTGACCTTTCACTTTTTCCGCAATGTTCGGGCTGGATTGTTTTGGTATATTTTCGGACTTTCGCTGGTGTTGGCAAGCGTTTATTTTGCTTCCATAGAGAGGGAATCTTGGGAAGAGTTGGTGACACGCTTTAGCATTGGTGAGGGGACAGCGACGGTCGTTTTTAAATCAGCGGCCTACCTGTATCCGACTTGGAAAAACTTGATCGATGAGGGGCTGACGGTGGATGGCTTTCTCCTGAGTCTAGAGCAAGAAGAGGCGCCAGCGGGTATCACCTTTCCTCAAGTTCAGGATATTTCGATGAATGAAGTATTAGCCATGCCAGCGTTCGGTGATTATCTGAAACAGGTAGCCCCTGATGGTGGGGTTTTGTCGCAAGAGCTTTACCTGCGTTCCAGCCGTGACCAAATCGCCCGTTTAGTGGGAAGAGACGTCCGGGGTGATGAGAAGATTGCGGATGTTTTTTCCTTAGCCATCCAGCATAAGATTATCGCGGTGCTGAGCGACCAAGAGGTTTTGCGCCATATTTCACCTACTATCGTACCCTTCATATTGGCGATTCTGTTGTTTCTGACGCTGTTGCCCTTTGGGTCACTCGTAGGATTATTGTGGATGGCTTTGAGCTACCTCCTTTTTCGGAGCGCTCTTTTCTTCGGCTGGCTGAAGCTGGAGCCAGTAGAGCGGGAACAGGAGACCCTGGTCCATTAATAGCCTGTTGTTAGCACTCTTTGAGCGGGATTGCTAGTT
>JAUYFO010000015.1 GCA_030690925.1 Candidatus Moraniibacteriota bacterium | reverse complement strand
CACCTACAAGATGCGAGAGGAAGTGTTTCAGGCATGGTGGGGGTTTGCCGTGTGGTTTGTGCCAATCATCATGGTTGTGACCCTGATTTTGGACAACGCCCCTGGTGGCGGATCGCTCCATGCCGGGCAAGACTTCATGTTCCTTGTTCTCTTTCTCCTCTATACCATTTTCATCGTCACTTCGCTCGTCCGGATTATCCTCGCTTATCGGCGGTTGAAAACAGATAAATAATGGCCATATCTATGATTGAAAAAGTGGCGAAAGCGTCGGATGATACCCAGCATGAACAGCTGGAACAATTACGGAAGGTGTTTCCGCAGTTCGTGAAAGATGGCGAGATTGATTTTGACGCGTTCAAGGCGTTTTTTGAGAGCGATGGTGCCTTGGCGGGGATGGAAAAGTATGGACTCAGTTGGGCAGGGAAGAGTAATGCTTTTCAGGCTATCCGTACACGGGCGACCGGCACGCTAACGCCGCGACTAGAAGAAAGTAAAAATTTTGAGGCAACGGAAAATGTTTTTATCGAAGGGGATAATTTAGAGGTACTGAAGCTTTTGCAGAAACACTATCGAGAGAAGATCAAGATGATCTATATCGATCCGCCCTACAACACCGGCAAGGATTTCATTTACACGGACAATTTCACCGAAAACAAGAGCGACTACTACGAGCGCACCGGACAGAGCGAGAACGGCGTGAAACTCACCAGCAACCCCGAATCCAACGGCCGCTACCACAGCGACTGGCTGACGATGATGTACCCGCGCCTGTTCCTCGCCCGCAACCTTCTCAAAGACGATGGGGTGATTTTTGTTTCCATCGACGACAATGAAGTAGCGAATCTGCGTTTGATAATGGACGAGATTTTCGGGGAGGAGAATTTTGTGGCGCAAATAATAGTACAGTTAAATCCTCGAGGGCGTACCCTTGATAGATATTTTGCGAAAACTCATGAATATATTTTAGTTTACGTTAAAGATGTAGAAACAGATGCTATTTATGAAATTGTAAAAAGTGCCGAAAAAATTTCAGAGTATAACAAAGAAGATGAGGTTGGGAAATATCGTTTGTTAGAATTACGGAATAGAAACCCTGTCTTTAATCGTTCAAATCGTCCAAATCTTTTTTACCCGATATATACTAATCCTAAAACAAAGTTGGTTTCGCTGAGTAAGGACGATAATTTTTCGGTTGAAATATTACCTTTAAACTCAAAAGGAATCGAAGGTTGTTGGACGTGGGGAAAAAATAAGGTAGAGGAAAATATTGGAAGTCTTCTTGCAAAAGAAGTGAATACTAAGGCGTGGAGGGTTTATAGAAAAGATTATCTTTATGGTGAGAATGGTGATCTTGCAACAACAAAAGAAAAGGCACTGTGGATAGAAAGTGAGATAAATAATGAATATGGCAAAGAGGTCACGAGAGAACTTTTTGAAGGTGTGTCTCCTTTTGATTTTCCGAAAGCAGTGGCGTTAATAAAGAAATGTATTGTGGCTGGAACAAAAGATAGTGATTTAATCCTTGATTTCTTTGCTGGCTCTGGAACAACAGCGCACGCGGTGATGGATCTCAATGCGGAAGACGGAGGTAACAGAAAATGGATATGCGTGCAGATTCCTGAAACGACCGCCGAAGAAAGCGAGGCGTATAAAGCGGGTTACAAAACCATTGCCGAAATTTCCCGTGAGCGCATCCGCCGTGCTGGGGAGAAGATTGGCAAGGGGGATATTGGTTTCAAAGCCTTTGCGCTGGCAAAATCGAATTACACCGAGTGGAATGTCTTGACTGACCAAGATGATGCGGAAGCGTTGAAAGAACAAGCCAAGCTCTTCATCGATCAGCCATTAGTAAGTGGCTATGACGAACAAGCTGTTGTCTATGAAATCCTCGTCAAAGAAGGTTTGGATCTGAATGCTTCTGTTGTTCGCTCTGTCATTCCAGCGCAGGCGGGAATCCAGTGCTGGGTAGTAGAGAGTGACGGCAAAAAACTTGTAGTAATTTTTGCAGACAAAGTAACCAAAGACCAAGTCGAAAACCTGAAGCTTTCCCCAAGCGATACATTCGTTTGTTTCGATAGTGCGTTAGACGACACGACCAAAATAAACATCGCAAGGAATTTAGTAATGAAAGTGATATAAAAGCAAAAAGTCCCTTGCGGGACCTCGTACCGATTGGGGACACCCCCATCCATAAGCTGATTATAACATAAGACATTATTATGGTACAAGAAGAGAAGAAAAAAAATCAAACAGGAAATATTGTCTATGTTTTTATTGATGCGTCAAATTTGTGGCAGGCGCAGAAAGCGAAGGGGTTGATGTTCGACTATGAAAAACTAAAAGCATTTTTGAAAACAAAGTTTAATGCTTCGACCATTCAAGTATTTTATTACACAGCATACCCAGCTGATGGTACCCGAGGATATGATCTTGACGGTAAACATAGGTTTTTCACTTATCTTAAAAAAGGACTCGGGTTTACTGTTCAGAAGAAAGAGTTGAAGAGAATCACAATTCATAGTGACAAATTAGGAGACTCAGTACAAGAAAAAGGGAATATGGATGTTGAGATGACGATTGATGTCATCCATCATATGAATAAATATGGTACAGCAGTATTTTTTACAGGAGATTCTGATTTTCTCGCACTGGTAACATATTTGAAAAACAGAGGGAAAAAAGTATATATATTTTCTTCAAGAAATAATGTTTCTCAAGAGTTGCGGACAGGCGGAGATGGGTATTTTGATGTACTTGTTTTGGAAGAAGATATTTGGAGGCGAGAGTTGAAACATAGAGGGGGTAATGATTAAAAACAAAGTAGCCCTCCTCGCGGAGGGCTACCCTTGGATGTAATACCCTATCAGTTATGGCTAACCGATAGACATTTATAGTGTACTCTTTTAACTAAAAAAGTCAAGCTCGGCTGTATAGCTTATAAAAGCCTATGAAGTTCAAATTTTTGCCGAAATTGGAGTATCAGCTGGACGCTATTGCGGCGATTGTGGATATTTTTGAGAGTGGGAAGAATGCTGTGCGAGACACGGAAAACTTTGCATTGCACAGCGGGGGATCATCGATAGTGAAGAATGAATTGGACATTGATCAGCAGAGGATACTGTCAAACGTACATGCCATCCAAAAGCAAAATAAATTGGTTCTGGCGGAAACGTCGGGGGGTGGTATGGGCGTGGAGATGACTGGGGTGGGAATGACCGGTGTCGGAGCTGATAGCGTGTTGAAATATGGATCGGACTTTTCTGTCGAAATGGAAACGGGAACCGGCAAGACCTATGTGTATCTGCGCACGATTTTGGAACTCAACAAAAGATACGGACTGCGGAAGTTTATTATTTTGGTGCCGAGTGTGGCTATCCGCGAGGGTGTCCTGAAGACGATCGAGCAGACCAAAGAGCACTTCCGTGATCTGTACGGCAATGGTTTCGGATATTTCGCGTATGATTCGGGCAAGCTCTCACGGGTGCGGGAATTCGTGCAGAGTATCGATACGCAGATTATGATCATGACGATTCAGTCGTTTAATTCGGGTGATAGGGTGATGCGTCAAACTCCCGATCGTTTTCATGGGGAACGACCCATCGATCTGGTCGCACAGACACGCCCGGTGGTAATCATGGATGAGCCGCAGAATATGGAATCGGAGCTTTCCAGGTCGGCCATTGAGGAATTGCGGCCGCTCTGCAAATTGCGGTATAGCGCGACGCACAAGAATGTGCACAACCTGATGTATCGATTGACGCCGGTCGATGCCTATCGCCAAGGCCTGGTGAAAAAAATCGAGGTGTACGGGGTGAAAGACAATGACCCGAACGTGCGCGTATTTTCGGTAAAGAAGATCGAGATCAAGGCGGGGCAGTCGCCCAAGGCCAAGGTATTCTTGGAAATCGTGAATGCCAACGGAGATTTCTTGTTGCAGGAAATGTTGGTGCGGGCAGGGGATAGCTTGGAAAGAAAGACGAAGAATGGGAAATATACCGATCTCTTGGTGAGTGAAATTGACGCGCGAAAAAATATCGTCGCGCTTTCCAATGGCGAGGAGTTTGGTATTGATGAGGAGGTAAGTGGAAACAAGGAGGCGATTTTCAGAACGCAGATTCACGAGACTATCAAAGCGCATTTCGAGAAACAGGGAGAACTGGGCGATATGGTCAAGGTGCTATCGCTCTTCTTCATCGACAAGGTGGATAATTATATCCGGAGCGATAGCCTGATTCGCCGAATCTTCGAAGAAGAGTTTGAGAAATTGCGGGGACACCATGAGTGTTTCAAGGATGCGAACGTTGCAGAGCTGCACAAGGGGTATTTTGCCAGCAAGAAAGAAAAAGGTAATATCGTCTTTCAGGATACGCGCGGGGATTCGAAAATAGACAAGGAGGCGTACGATCTCATTATGAAAGACAAAGAACGACTGTTGTCTTTTGCTGAGCCGACCTGTTTCATTTTTTCGCACTCTGCTTTGAAAGAGGGATGGGACAATCCGAATATCTTTCAGATCTGTACGTTGGTGCAAACGCGTGACGAATCCACGAAACGCCAAAAAATCGGGCGAGGTTTGCGTCTGCCGGTGGATATCAACGGTGATCGCGTGTATGACGTCAAGACCAATATCTTGACGGTGATTGCCAATGAGAGTTATGAGGAATTCGTTTCCAATTTACAGCGAGAATACACAGAGGCGGGGTACAGGGATCTGCCGGATACCGGGAATGCGCGAGCCAAAGTGCGTGTGAAATTTCGGAAACATCTGGCAAGCGATAACGAAGACTTCCAGCGTTTGTGGGAGAAAATTAGACGGAAGACAAAATTCAATATTGCAATACACACGGAGCATCTGATAACGAAGTGCGTGGAGGAAATTGATGCACTGGATGTACAGAATCTGGTCGTGCGGGTTGAAAAGGTGATGGTTGATTTCGGCAAGGACGGGAAGATCAAGACCATCTATCAGGGTGAGGCAGTGGGAGCGAAGTTGAAAAGCGAGGTGAGGATCGGGAACATCATCAATCGTATCGCTCTGGAAACAGGGATAACCAGGAAGACGGTTTTTACTATTGTGTCGCACGTATCGAATCTTGAGCTCTTGTTTGAAAATGGGGAAGAATATGTGCGGAGCGTGATCATCAAGATCAAGAATGTCATGAACGACATGTTGATCAATGAGGGATTGCAATACATTCCGCTTGATGATGTCTGGGAGGTGGAGTTGTTTGAAGATTTTGAGAGTTATAAGACACGGGCCCTCAAGAGTGAAAAGGCGGCTTTTGAGTATGTGGTTTTCGACAGTGAGGGTGAAAAGGAGTTTGCGCAGAATTTGGAATTAAGTCCACGTGTGACGTTGTTTACGAAACTTCCCGCAAAGTTTGTCGTGGATACGCCGCTTGGCACCTACAATCCGGATTGGGCTATAGTGATGAAAGATAACGAAGGGAAAGAAAGATTGTATCTGGTAAGAGAAACGAAATTTATCGAAGATATCGCCAATTTGCGCCCAAGTGAACGCCAGAAAATTCTTTGTGGCGAAAAGCATTTTCAATCAATTGGGGTTGATTTCAAGGTGTTACAGGAGAGAGGCTTGAGGGATTTGGTGTAGTATAAATATGGATAAGAAGCATAATGTGAATAAAGATATGAAGAAGAAAAACAAGAGTGTGTTCCAGCTCAAGATAACGCTGGATGACAGTGCCCCGCGGGTGTGGCGACGTATTTTGATTTCCAAAGACGCTTCATTTTTTGAATTGCATGTGGCCATTCAGGATGCGATGGGGTGGGGTGATGGACATTTGCACTCATTTTCTCTCGCTCAAAAAGAGACGGCCGTGCCGATCTGTATCGAATTTCCTGATCCGGAACGAGATGAGCTGTATGGTTCAGATGACAAGCGTGATGAGCGAGTAGAAAAAATCGCAGACTATTTCGGTGTCTCTATCAAGCAATGCCAGTATACGTATGACTTCGGGGATAATTGGACACATGAGGTACTCTTGGAAAAAGAAGTGCCGGCCATAGCCGGTACCAGATACCCGCAGTGTACCACCGGGAAAAACGCTTGTCCGTCGGAGGATTGTGGGGGCGTTTGGGGATATCAGGATATGCTCAAAATCATACAGGATAAAAAGCACTCGGAGCATAAGGATATAATGGATTGGTTGGGGATTGATGATGTGTCTGAATATGACCCGACGGCGTTTGTTGTTGGTGATGTGGAGTTTCGGGATGCCAAGAAAGAACTGCGAGTATATGAGAAGGGGTTTGGCGATGATACCAACGATAGCGCAGAGATAGCCGAGATGGTGGCATTTCTGAAACAATCACGCTTGCCACAAGTTGGGACGTGGGAGGTCGCTCAAAGGGTAGATCCGGTGATGGCAAAAACTACCGGCAAGAAAAATGAATTCCTTGTCACGGTGGTAGTCGATTAGGCATCATATTTTATCTTCAACGCGAGAGTAGCTCACAAGGATGAAACCAACTATGCCGTCAAGACTTTTTTGGAGGCGGTAGCAAATCATAACTTGCTTCCCAAGAAGGTGCTGGTGCGAGATGAGGTACTCGTCAGTGAACTCGCTCTCGTGGCAGAGAGGCTTGGTTTTGTTTTAGAAGCGGTAAAAACATTGAAAGTAGTGCCGGTGATATTTCGTGATATGACCCAGTTATTTGGTAAGTAAAGAATAAGAAAAAATGAATGGGTGAGTGTGATTGACAGGAGCGAGAGAATAGGCTAGAATGGGTTTTGTATCCGTCTAATGCTATTTTCCGATATGTTAGCTATCCGTTTCAACCGTACAGGAAAAAGAAATCGCGCCCATTTCCGCGTGGTCGTGCAGGAGCACACCAAGGCTCCCGGCAAGCGCCATGTGGAGATCGTGGGAAGCTATGATCCGCACAAGAAAACGACTTTACTCAAGAAGGATCGTATCCTGTACTGGGTTGGGCAGGGCGCCCAGGTATCGGACGCCGTGCACAATATGCTGGTGCGCGAAGGCATTGTAGAGGCCAAGAAAATTGCCAAGAAAATGCCTCGTCCTGTCGTAAAGGAGTCGGTGGTAGCTTCAGTTCCAGAAGTGAAGGTGGAAGAAGCTGTCGCTCCAAGTGAGGAGACAGTAGCGCCAGCAGTGGCCCCCGAAGTTACGCCAGTGGTTGAAGAGGTAGCCCCTATTGTAGTGGAAGAGCCCAAGGCTTAGTAGGTGATTATCGTCGTTCACAAGCGACGTGATTGACAAAAAGAAACGGAAAGAGTACCATTTACACACAATTGAATAGCTCCGTAGACATGAGGCAGCCCATATTTATTTGGCGTAAGCTCCTCACGAGGAAGAAAATAGGCTCTCGATGATGTTTTAAAAGATAGCATCAGGAGGTTATTGTTAGAAACTTCTCAATCTGCGGTATACCGCAGATTTTTGTTTAATTAAATCCTCTATGCAACAGACAAAACAGCAAAAGGAAGCTCTTATCAAGTCGGTGACCGAAAAGATTAAGGACTCCAAGGCGTTGGTATTCGCCAATTACAAGGGAGTGAACGTCAAGCACGTGACCATAATCCGTAGGGAGCTGCAGAAGAGCGGGTCAAGTTGGCAAGTGCTCAAGAAAACTCTGCTCAATCTGGCGCTCAAGAACGCTGGGGTTGAGGTGAACGCTCGAGAGTTAGAAGGTCAGGTTGGTGTCGCTTTTTCGCGTGATGAGGTGACAGCTGCCAAGGTAATCGCTGATTTTCAGAGGATCCACAAAGAGGTATCATTCTCGATTCAGGGTGGTTCGTTGGGGAGCAAGGCGCTTTCAGAGAGTCAGGTTAAGGCCTTGGCAAAATTGCCGAGCCAGGACGAGTTACGGGCCAAGCTGGTTGGGACACTGCAGGCTCCGATCGCCAGCTTTGTCAGGGTGCTTGGGGGTAATCTGAGGGGGTTGGTACAGGTACTCAAAGCGATTGAGACGAAGAAGGCATAATATATCAAAGTCAACAAGTAACTAATCATAATGCTAACGTTATGTCAGAAGAAAAAAAGGAAGAAGTAGTGGTGCCGGAAAAGTTTTCCAAGCTGGTGACTGAAATTGAGAAGATGAGCGTGCTTGATCTCTCAGAGCTGGTGAAGGTGCTCGAAGATAAGTTTGGTGTTTCTGCTGCTGCTCCGATGATGATGGGTGCGATGCCTGCCGGTGAGGCTGTAGAAGCCGCTGAAGAGAAGACCGAGTTTGATGTTGAATTGACGGCTGCTGGTCAGCAGAAGATCAACGTTATCAAGGCAGTGCGTGAAATCACCGGTCTTGGTCTCAAGGAAGCCAAGGATATGGTAGATGCCGCCCCGAAGGTTATCAAAGAGAAGGTTGCTAAGGCTGATGCCGAAGTAATCGTCAAGAAATTGACCGAAGCTGGTGCTACCGCTATTCTCAAATAACAGTAGTCGTTTCTCAAAAGATCCTCCCATCCCCGCCAGTTGGTGGATCAGGGAGGATTTTTGTTTTCCTAGAAGTAGCGTATACTGAAAGGGTAATTCATTTCGGTTATTTGTTATGGAATTTTTTGGTATCGATCTGGTGGCGCTCATCAAGGCGATTGGTTATGTGGGGGTATTCGGGATCGTGTTCGCTGAGACGGGGCTATTTTTGGGATTTTTCTTTCCGGGGGACAGCCTCTTGTTTGTGGCTGGTTTTCTTGCTTCACAGGGATTTTTTTCACTCTCACTTCTCCTCTTGGGAATCTTTCTTTCCGGAGTAGCGGGCAATCTTTTCGGCTATGAATTCGGACGGCGAGTCGGGCCCAAGATTTTCAGCCGGGAAGATTCTTGGTTATTCAAGAAAGCTCATGTTTTGAAAGCCCAGGCGTTTTATGAAAGACATGGTGCTAAAACCATTGTGTTGGCTCGTTTCATGCCGATTGTTCGGACCTTTGCTCCAATCGTGGCTGGTGTAGCTAATATGCGTTTTCGGACATTCCTGATCTTCAATCTTGCGGGGGCCTTTCTGTGGACGCTAAGTTTGGTGCTCCTCGGCTATATACTCGGGAGCGTCATCGATGTTGATCGCTACCTTCTGCCTATTATCCTGGCGATTGTTATGCTTTCCTTTTTGCCAGCTATTGTAGGATATGTGAAAGAAAAGTACGGAAAACGAGCAGTATAGGGTCAGCGCCCCCAAGGTGTTTTTATGTGAGTAACATCGCGAGTAGCGCTTCCCTGGTGTCTGCTGTCGGAACGCCAGTATGTTGCAGAGCTTCTTTGCTGTTGAGTCCCCAGGTGACGGCAATGATGGGCAGGCCGATTTTCTGACAGGCCTCGATATCGCGTACTTCATCGCCAACGTATATGACATCGGTGACTGAGAGATTTTTTTCGCTCAGTACCTGTTTCAGCACTTTGGCCTTATTGAAGAGGGTGCACTGGTAGCTGAAATCTACGGAGAGTTGAAATTTCTTGAGCAGGGCAGCTGTAGTTTCTTGTTTACTAGAAGAAACAATCCCGATGGAGTACCCTTGAGAGCGAAGCGTGCTCAAGAGCTCCACT
>JAUYFO010000001.1 GCA_030690925.1 Candidatus Moraniibacteriota bacterium | reverse complement strand
TCAAAAGGGATAAAGATGCGCAGTGGATCTACCAAGAAGATAACTTGACGATAGAAGAAAACATACACAAGTCGGCCACAAATCAGTGCCCCCACAAACAAAACAAAGAAAAGATCAGCGGTACTCTCATGAACGGTACGTTCTCGTCGAACCAGCCACAACCCGAAGAAAAGCGCGGCACCGAATCCTACTAACCACAACACGGCATACCAATGGAGCGCAAAAAACCCGACCGTAAAGGCGATCGGGTGGAGCTGCTCTAGAATATGCTGCCACTGATACATAACCGCTTATTCGTTGTATGTTTTAAGCTGATCACCAAATTCAATGCGATAGATTTCACTCAGTGCCATAAAGAGAGCAACGATAATCGGACCGATGATGAATCCCGGTAATCCGAAGAAGGCGATTCCACCCAAAGTAGCGAAAAAGATGAGGAGTGGGTGCATCTGCGTGTCTTGGCCGACCAGCTTGGGACGGAGCACGTTGTCAATGACAGAGATGACCCCAAAACCAATGGCCAACACGAATACTCCCTGCCAGACATTCCCGAGCAAAAGCATAATGATACCGGCTGGTAGCCACACCGCGGTCGCCCCCACCATAGGCACAATCGAGAAAATAATCATGATAAGGCCCCAAATGGCTGGCGATGGAATACCAGCAATCCAGAAAGCGATTCCTCCAAGGAACCCCTGAATAACAGCAATCACAATGGTTCCCTTGAGCGTAGCTCGGCTAATCGAAACGAATTTCTGAATGAGGAGTATGTCATGTTCATCCCGCAGCGGAGAGAGGCCCATGAGAGCATGGAGCATTTTTTTCCCATCGATGAGGAAATAGAACAGGGTAAAGAACATAATCAGCACCCAGAAGATAAAGTGGGTGATTCCCTGATAGGCCGCCTGGAGTAGCCCCAGGGCATTCTGGCTCAATTCCTTGATCTCCATGATGATACGCTCCTGATCGAAGGCAGTCGTATCAAAAAAGACACTGATATAGGGGGTATTCCGAACCACTGACAACGTCTTCTCAATCCACGTCTGGAGCATCGACTCCTGAGTGATCAAATGGTAGAGGTTATTCGCTTCACTAATAGCCAGACTTAAGACCAAAAACAACGGAGCAACGATAATGGCAATAATCAAAAGACAGGTGAGAAGGGCACTCACGCCCCGGGAACCATGAGTCACCCGTTCCAGAAAATGGTAGGGCCGCTTGAAGAGGGCTGTCAGAATAGCGGCTGCCACAATCGCCGTCAGAAATGGCTGAAAGATAAAGAATACCCCTACCCCAACAGCCAACAGGAGTAAAAAGAAAAAAGAGACGTTGAGCGATTTGAGTTGCATATTTTTTAGCTTTTTAGCTTCTTAGATGGTAATTTCTTAAGAGTACCTTCATTATACTCTCTCACGTCATTTTTCGAAAATATAGCAAACTTGGACTCCCCTAGAAGAATCTGGGCATTGACCAAAAGGGTTGGTATGTCGGAGCGAAGCTGTTTCTGATGGGGCGGCCGCACCGAAAGGGTCAATCCGTAGCGCTCTTGGAAGTATTTTTTGATTCCCGCTCGGGTATTATAGCCACTCGTCACAAGAAACGGCTGAAACTGCCTTTTGTTGGCAGAAAAATACTTCTGGTGGTTTTCGTGAAGAAAGAGCAGCACCTGAGCCCTGTTCCAATCAACTTTCTTCTTTATTATCCTGCTTGCCCTGAACGCAGTCGCAGAGTTACTTGCCTCCTGTTTGCCCTGCTCCTGATAATAGAGGCAATGACTTCTCAGTGAGCAGGCCTCACACTTCGGACGCGCCACACACAACGCACTACCAAAGTCCATCAGTGCGGCATTCATGCTCTGTTTCGGAGTAGCAAATTTGTCATCCCACCAAGCCTCGTCCGTCACCAGGTGTTTGCCCCCGAGAAAGAAGCGTCCGATGACACGTTTCAGGTTGGTATCCCAGGCCAGATGGTTGTCACCGTAGGCAAAGCTCATGATGGCCGCTGCCGTGTAGGGGCCAACTCCTGGCAACCGCTCTAGCAGCTTCTTTTCGTGCGGAAACTTTCCACGGTATCCCTGTACCACCACTTGTGCCGCCTTGAGCATATTGCGCCCACGAGTATAGTAACCCAACCCCTCGTAATACGGCAGAAATTCCTCCCAGGACGCTTGAGCCAGCGCCTGCACAGTAGAAAAACGTTTGAGGAACTTCCGATAATAGTCGACAACCCGTACTACCTGGGTCTGCTGGAGCATGATTTCTGATACCCACACTTCGTAAGCGGTAATCTTTCCCGTGCCCCGAGACACGGTTTTCTGTGGACGCCAGGGTAATTTCGTTCTGCCAGCTTTGCGGAAAAAATCAGCCAACGTCTTTTCAAAAAATTTGATTTTCTTTTTGTCGATTCGCATAGTTATTTCGTAATCACCCCACCCCCCAAACACACCGCGCCGTCGTAAAATACGGCAAACTGACCCTCCGCAATACCTGGGTCTTTTTCTTTGAGTGTGACTTGTACGTTTTCATCTTCCCGGTATTCCACTGTCGCCTGGTACATTTTGGCGCCGTGGCGAATCTTTACCTGAAGCTCTTTCTTTTCTGGTCTCGTGCCAGCAATCCAACTCATACCACCGACCACAAAAGAATCACGCGCTAGAAGTTCCTTGTGTTCCCCGTGGGAAATAAAGACTTGGTTCTTGGCAGTATCTTTCTTGATTACGTACCACGGCCCACCGGAGAGTTTGATACCACGGCGTTGCCCGACCGTGTAATACCAAAAGCCATCGTGCTCACCGAGCACTGCTCCCGTTTCGTATTCGATTAATTTCCCTGGTCTTTTCCCCAGGTGATACTCCAAGAACTTATCAAACGGAATCTTGCCTAAGAAACAAATCCCTTGGCTGTCCTTGCGCTTGGCATTAGGGAGTTCAAATTTCTCCGCCAGCTTCCGTACCTCACCCTTCTCTCGTTTCCCAATCGGAAACAACGCCCGACTGATCTGCATTTGGGAGAGCTGGGAGAGAAAGTAGGTTTGATCTTTCACTAGGTCCGGCGACAGCGTGAGTACAGTTTTCCCACCTAACACTTCTATCCAGGCATAATGCCCCGTGGCAATCTTCTTAAACTGTCCCGCATAATTTTTATCCAAAAAATCGTAAAACGATCCAAACTTGATCCGAGCGTTACACAACATATCCGGATTCGGAGTTCGACCCGCCTTTACTTCATTCATAGTGTAGGCCACCACCTGCGCCCAGTACTCCTCTTGAAACGGCACTATCTCCAGTGGTACATTGGCTTGCTCACATACGGCTCGCACGTATGACAAATCATCTTCCCATGGACATTCGCCCAAGAAAGACAGCTCGTCTTCCAGCCAAATTTTCAGGTAGAAAGCTGTCAGTTCGTGCCCCTGCTCTTTAAGCAAGCGCAAAACCACCGAACTATCCACCCCACCCGATACCAGCACCGCAATGTTCATATCTGTATCGTACTATACTTTTTGGCGAGGTCGGCATGATCTCCAAGAAACCTTTCAATAATTTTTTCTACCTCCCGAGCACTATGACAACTCATCAGCTCCACCCGCAACTCCTTGGCCTTGGGAAAGTGGTTGATATAGGCTTGGTAGTGTTTTTTCATAAGCTCAAAACTTTTGGTATCCTGCCATGTTTCTTCAAACAGCTTAGTATGTTCTACAGCCGCTAACAACTTTTCTCGCACCGTCACCTGATTATTCTTATCAAACAACCACGGGTTGCCAAAAATAGCCCGTCCCAACATCACGCCATCGACACCTGTTTCTCGCACTTTTTGTTCGGCGTCAGTGATATCTTGCACATCCCCATTGCCAAAAATAAGGGTGCCGGATCCAGCAGCAATTTCCACCGCGCGCTGCACTCGTTCCCATCGGGCTGGGACCTTGGACATATCTTTCTTCGTTCGGGCATGAAGAGTAATCACTGCTGGCTGCGCTTCCAATAGTTTTGGCAGCCATTCTTCCAAGGTATCTTCATTAAACCCTAAGCGGGTTTTGACAGAGATGGGCAGTTCTTTCCCGGCCGCTAGTGATCCTTCACGCGCAGCGAAAATAAGCTGCTGTGCCAATTCCGGATCCTTCATACAGGCTGCTCCGGCTCCCTGCCTCATGACGTTCTTGTCCGGACAACCCATGTTGATGTCGATCCCATCAAAGCCCAGTTCCGTCACCAGTTTGGCTGCTTCACGCATATTCTCAGGATGAGCGGTAAAAAGCTGAGCCACAATCGGCCGTTCTTCTTCAGAATACCTCAAGTCTCGTATCAAGGCTGCCCGTCCCTTGGGGTGACACAGTCCATCCGCCGAGACAAATTCCGTCCACAAAACAGCCGGTTTGCTATAACGGATGATGTGCTTACGAAACACCGCATCTGTAACGTTGGCCAGTGGTGCCAAAACAAAAAAAGGTTTCTTCAGCTGTCCCCAAAATCCTAAAAATGGTTTCATAATTCTCTACAAGAGTATAGCAAGAAAAGTGTAGCGTACTGTAGCCTATTTGAAGAAAAAAAGAAACCCCAGAAACCTGCTCCGAGAGTTTTCGGGACGGTTTCAGGGGTAGATGATTGGTGACTGACAAAGAGGAAGCAGCTGATAGCCTGCCGTTCCCAGTTGAGAAACCGTAAACACTTCGAGGTCACGGTACTTATTGAAGCAGATTTCGAACAGATGTTCCCCTGTGAGATAGTCAAACCGCAGGGTGACAATCTTGTAGAGATTATGCTGATTGTCGCGCAAGCAGAGGAGTCTGAGCCGTTCTACTGTATCGTCCACTCTCTCTATACGCAAAGGATAGGCTCGACCGTTGCTCGCGATGTCGCAATCAAGAGTACCGAGGGTGATGTCTCCGGTCTTGTGCCAAAGAGCCTGGGGGCGAAAACGGTAGATAATTTCTTCTACACCGAGCGACCGTAACAGTGCGCTCGGACTATTGCAAAGGGCCACAATAGCTTTAGGAGCGAGTCGGTCGTTCACAGAAAACCTCCCAATTATTGTTAAAGGATGTTACTCACTTGTACCAGAGATGCCCTCCCTTGTCCATAATAATATTGACATGTTATGCTGCCCCTGGTAGTATAAATCAGACAAATTTAGTCCGAATTCGTATACTGCCATTCAAGAGGCTCAGGGTAATAATTCAGAAATTATTATGAAAATTTCCAAAAAAGCCTACTACGGCGTACGTGCTGTTTTAGCCTTAGCTCAGTCCAAAAAACCATTGTCTATTCATGCTCTAGCTGAAGCCGAACACCTCCCTCAGGATTACTTGGAAAAGATTCTTCAGATTTTGCGTCGAGCCAGTTTAGTAGAAGCTAAAAAAGGAACCTCTGGTGGCTATTCCCTAGCCCGTGGCAGTAAAGACGTCAATACCTGGGAGATTCTCCGTGCCCTCGATGGGCCAATGAAACCCTTCGCCACACCCGTAAGAGGAGAGCTCCCCTGTTTCCAGCCCAGCCACTGCCAGACCAACGAGGTGTGGCGCAAGCTCGAAACAGAAATCGAAACCACCCTCTCTCGCATCAGTATCCATAGCCTAATCCCCAAGAACCATAAATTCTCCACTCCCTAGTCTATGTTTACCCTCCAACATCTTTCTGTGTCCATTGACAAGAAAAAAATCCTCGACGATATTTCGTTCGCTTTTCTCCCCGGAAAAACCTATGCTCTCATGGGCCCCAACGGTTCCGGCAAGTCCACCCTGGCCAGTGCCATCATGGGGCACCCTGCTATCACCTACTCCCGTGCCTCCAAAATTCTCGTCGGCAAGAAAAATATCAAGACACTCACTCCAGATGCTCGGGCCAAGATGGGGATATTCCTCTCTTTCCAAACACCACTCGAAATTCCTGGTGTCACCGTTTTCGATCTCCTCCGTCTTGCCCTGGAGAAAAAAATGAATCCAGTCGCTCTCCACAAACAGGTCCGCGTCTATGCCAAGGAACTTCATATCAAAGACGAGCTCCTCAAACGATCGCTCAACGAAGGTTTTTCTGGCGGTGAGAAAAAGAAATTTGAAGCATTGCAAGCAGTAATGCTAAAGCCCTCTTTTGTTCTCTTCGATGAAATTGATACTGGTGTAGATGTCGATGCTATCAAAACCATTTCTCGTTTCTTGAATAGTCATCTCCCCAAAGAAACGACCCTAGTCTATATCACCCACTCCACTCGTCTCCTCAGATACGTCAAACCAGATGAGGTCCTAGTGATAAAAAATGGGCAGCTGGTCAAGACCGGCAAAGCGGCCCTGGCCAAAAAGATTGAGGAAAAAGGTTTTGAAAATATCTAGAGTGTCATGAAAAAAACTGACAAGAACAATCTCGATCTCGACGACTACAAGTATGGTTTTTCCATGCCCGAACGGTCGGTGCACAAGACCAATCTGGGTATTTCTGAGGAAATCGTACGAGAAATCTCCAAAGTGAAAAAGGAATCCACTTGGGTGCGTGACTTCCGTCTTCGTGCTTACCAGATCTTTACCGAGAAACCCATGCCCACCTGGGGAGCCGATCTGGCACCGATCGATTTTGATGCTATCACCTACTACCTGCGGGCCACTGATAAGCAGGCGAATTCCTGGGATGATCTCCCACAAGAAATCAAAGACACCTACGACCGCATCGGCGTACCAGAAGCAGAGAAGAAATTCCTTGCCGGCGTCTCGGCTCAATATGAATCCGAAGTCGTCTATGAAAGCGTCAGTCGCGAGCTCAATAAGCTTGGCGTCATCTTTTGTGACATGGACACGGCTGTCAAAAAATACCCGGAACTGGTCAAGAAATATTTCGGCACGCTGATTCCCGCGCACGACAACAAGTTCGCGGCTCTCAACTCCGCAGTCTGGTCAGGGGGCTCCTTCGTCTACGTCCCCAAAGGGGTCCACGTGGCACTACCACTGCAGGCCTACTTCCGTATCAATGCTGAAGCTTTCGGCCAGTTCGAGCGCACTCTCATCAT
>JAUYFO010000090.1 GCA_030690925.1 Candidatus Moraniibacteriota bacterium | reverse complement strand
ACCTTGAAACACTTGATGGTTTTGGCACCAGAGTTGTCAGCAATTTTCAGCATGGTTTCTGCTTGAATCATAGTAACTTCTTTTAGTGAAGATTTTCTTTAGGCGACGATCATATGGCGCTTACCGCGGCTCATAGGCCGACACTCCCGAAACAGCACTGTGTCTCCGAGCGCGTACTTACTACTGTCTTCCACATGCACCTTGTACTTCTTGGAAGAGCGGTACTGCTTCAGATACTTGGGGTGAGTCTTGAGCGTATCAACTTTCACCACCAGCGTCTTCTGCATTTTTTTGCTGGCTACCACACCCTTCATGGTAGGGGCCTTGCTCACTTTCTCAGTTGTAGTCGCTGTCTTCATAAGTATGGGTAAAAACTATTTGGTCTCGAGCTCTGGAACGGAGATCTCCATTTCAGTTTCGGTCTTGAGAGTGAGCAGTCGAGCGATATCCTTTTTCATCTTATTGTAATCGCTGTGATTCTTGGCTTCGCGGGTCGACAAATCAAAACGGAGCGTGCGCAACTTGTCCGAGAGCTCAGAGAGAGACTTCTCGCGTTCCGCTTCAGATTTTTCTCGCCATTCTTTTGCTTTCATACAATCGCACCTTACTCTCAAATAAAGACTATGACTTAACAACAAATTTGGTTTTGATGGCCAGCTTGTGGGCTGCCAAACGCATGGCTTCGACGGCTGCCGTTTTCGTAATACCATCAAGCTCGAAGAGGACTTTCCCCGCCCGCACCTTGGCCACAAAGTGGTCAACACTCCCCTTGCCTTTACCCATTGGGGTTTGCTCACCCTTCTTGGTCATCGGCTTGTCTGGGAAAATGCGGATCCACACTTTGCCACCGCGCTGGAGCGATCGAGTCATGGCTCGCCGGGACGACTCAATCTGTCGCGCCGTGATCAGTCCTTCTTCCATGGCCTTCAGACCATAGTTGCCAAAACTGACACTGGTTCCAGAGGTCGCTGGTTTTCCTGACCAACCACCGCGCTGAACCTTGCGATGCTTTACTTTTCTTGGCATGAGCAACATAAGCGTTCTTATTCAACTTCAGTAAATTTCTCGCCCTTGTAAATCCAGGTCTTCACTCCGATGACACCATATGTCGTCTTAGCTTCCGTCCGAGCAAAATCGATATCAGCCCGCAGAGTATGAAGAGGAATCTTGCCTCGGGACAACCATTCACGACGAGACATTTCAGCTCCACCGAGCCGACCCGAGATTTCAATCTTCACCCCCTCGACCCCCTTGTTGGCTTCTACCTGGTCGAGCATACCCTTCAGTACACGGCGAAACGGCATACGCTTCTCTAGCTGTTCAGCCACCTGCTGGCCGACGAGAGAGGCATTCATTTCAGCATTCTTCACTTCCTGGACCTCCACTTTGAGATCTACTTTCTTACCAGGGAAAAATTGCTTTTTCATCACTCGGGCCAGGTCTTCAATGCCAGTACCACCCCGACCAATGAGCACGCCGGGACGAGAGGTATGAATAATGAGACGGATAGCCGCAGCCGAACGCTCAATCACCACGCTAGCGATAGCGGCCGTCTTCCATTTCTTCACAATCAACTCGCGCATCTCGATGTCTTTGCGCAATTGATCGCGAAAAGTCTTCTTACTGGCAAACCAACGTGACTGCCAGTCTGTCGTAATACCGAGGCGGATACCAATTGGGTGTACTTTATTGCCCATAACTTCGTGTAACTTATATTTTCTTTATGAGGATTTTCGTTGAAACATCTTTTTGACCGTCCGTTGAGCCGTCGGCTTCATCTCGCGCCCAGACTCTTGTTTGATCTCTGGTCGCAAAGCCTTCGTCACGCCCCTGTCATCTTTCTTTTCAGCTTCCGTTTCGGAGGTTGCAACTTCTTGCACTGCAGTTTTTTCTTTGATGGCTTTCTTCTTTTCAGTCCGATTCTTGCCCTCAATTCTTTCTTCCAGTGTGATGGTGACATTCGATCCGCGACGAATCAGTGGCGTGGCGCGGCCGAAAGCCCGCGGCAACCAACGTTCCAGACGCAGACCATCTCCCACCGAAATAGCGTGGACATAGAGATTGTCTTCATCAAGACCGAAGTTGTTGCTAGCATTGGCCACCGCACTAGCAAGCAGGGTGTACAAAGGATCAGAAGACTTCTTCACCATTTTGAGGAGCTGCAGCAGCGCTTCCCGGGTATCCACACCGATCAAAGCGTGAGTCACGAGACGCACTTTTCGGGGGGAGATTCTCAGGTTGCTTAAGGTTGCTTGTACTTTCATATCAGATACTACTTTTTAGCGACAGCGGCTGGGACCACTTTGGCGGCCTTGGCGGCATCCAGTTCGCGCTGCTTGGCAGCGATCTCTATTTCTTTCTGCATCTTGCCTCCATGACGGTTGAATTTGCGAGTCAGAGAGAACTCTCCCAAGCGATGGCCGACCATTTCTTCCGTAGCCAACACTGAGATAAAGTCCTTGCCGTTGTGTACGCCAAAGGTGAATCCTACCATCTCCGGAGAGATAACACAAGCACGTGACCACGTCTTGAAGATGGTACGATCACCCAGTTTCTTTCCGTCAATCTTTTTCAGGATGCGGGGATCGACGTATGGACCTTTTTTGAGACTTCGTGACATAGGATCAATATTATTTCTTCACACGACGCTTGACAATGTAGCGGTTGCTCTGATTCTTGCGCTGGCGGGTCTTCTTGCCCAGAGCCGGCTTGCCCCATGGCGTCTTTGGATGCATACCAATCGGCTGGCGACCTTCCCCTCCTCCATGAGGATGGTCAACGGGGTTCATGGCACTGCCACGGACATGTGGCCGACGGTTCATGTGACGACTGCGTCCAGCCTTGCCGATGCGCTCGGCACTGTGCTCGAAGTTGCTGACCTGTCCCAGAGTAGCGTAGCATTCCTTGCTAATCAAGCGGATTTCTCCAGAGGCCAACTTGATCTGAGCCATCGGACCATCGAGCGCCATCAGTACAGCCTGGGAACCAGCGCTCCGGACCATCTGACCGCCCTTGCCCACTTTCATTTCAATATTACAAATAGTAGTGCCAGCCGGAATGTTCTTGAGCAACATGCGGTTGCCATTGACCACTGGGACACTTTCGCCCGAAATCACTTCCTGATTCTGCTTCATACCATCGGTCGCCAAGATATAGCGCTTCTCGCCATCTCGGTAAAACACCAGGGCAATCAAGGAAGAACGATTGGGGTCCTTTTCCAAATGAGCGATGCGCCCAGGAATATTGAGCTTATCCTGACGGAAATCAACGATTCTGTAGCGCCGCTTGTGGCCACCACCCTGATGACGTACCGAGATCTTGCCCTTGGAACGGCCAGCCAACTTCTTGTGGGCGGCCAGCAGCGACTTCTCCGGAGCCTTGTCCGTGATGCCTTCTGGCTTGACAATCGACATGTTCCGTCGTCCAGCATTATTCTTTTTGTAGATCTTGATTGCCATAGGAATTGCTTAGACGCCAGCCTTAAATAAGGCGATGGTCTGTCCTTTCACTACCGTCACGATAGCCTTCTTTACCGCCCCACGAAAACTGGGGGTACGCTTGCGTCCAGTGAGGCGCTTCTTGGCCGGGAGACGCACCATGTTCACATCCACCACATTAACACCATACACTTCTTCGACTGCCCGCTTGACTGATTTCTTGGTTGAGGTCTTGGTCACTTCAAAAACATATTTGTTTTGAGCATTCAAAGCGTAAGCCTTTTCCGTAATACGAGGGCGAGACAGGAGACGGGTAGCCAAAGGACTCTCCTTAGGGGAAAGCTTACGCAGTGCTGATGCTTTTTTGGTTGTGGTATCAAACAGGGCCATAGAATTTCCTTATTTCTTGGTGACTTTCTTCTTTGCGACCTTCTTCGTCGCTTTCTTCTCTGGCTTCTCACCCTTCTTCGTCTTGATCGCAGTCTTTTCAGGAGTATCCCAAGCAGCAAAACGCTTTTCCAAAACCTTGACACCTTCTTCGGTCAGCATCACATACTCGTGATCGAGCAGCTGCACGACGTTCAAGTTTTCGGTCATGGTGTGTTCTACCTTTTGGATGTTGCGGGCTACGACCGAGAGGACGAACTCCTTACCCGAGAGGGCCAAGGTCAAGCTCTTACCGGTCATCTGGAGCGCCGCTAATGTGGCCGCGAACAGTTTGGTTTTCTTTTCGGTGTATTCCAGTGTATCGAGCACTACCAGTTTCCCAGCACGCAGTTTTTCGGACAAAGCAATCATTACCGCTTTCTGGCGCATCTTGGCATTGGTATTCTTGGAAAAATTACGTTCTTTGGTTGGACCAAAGGTGATCCCTCCCTTGCGCCACAGCGGACTACGTGTAGCACCAGCACGGGCGCGACCGGTCCCCTTCTGGCGCCATGGCTTGATACCAGAACCAGCTCGTTCGCTCCGATCCTTGGTATGAGCAATAGCCACCCGTGCGTTACCGGTCAGGGCTACATACACCTGGTGAAGCAACGTATCATTGGCGGGTAAACCAAACACCGCATCATTCAAAGAAAGTTCTTTGACATCAGCGCCGGCAATATTTTTGACAGTAACCTTGGTCATATGTTTCATTATTTGGCGCTCATCACTTTCACGATGCGACCATTGACTCCCGGCACAGCCCCCTTCACACCGATCAATCCTTCAGCCACATTGACATAGACAACGGAAAGATTGAGCGCTGTCATATTTTCACCACCCATGCGGCCGGCCATCCGGCGACCCTTGACGACGTGTTCTGGAAAAGTAGCTCCAATCGAACCTCCCTTGCGCAAATCGTGCTTGCCACCATGACTGGCGCGACCACCAGCAAACCCATGGCGCTTGACCACCCCTTGGAAACCCTTGGACTTAGTCACTCCAGCGACATTAACCGTATCACCAACGGCAAAGAGTGAGACATCAAGCTTGGTAGCCACGGGAAATTGTTCCATAGCCTTGGCCAGTTCCACTACTGCCTCGGCGTGCGTACCCTTGGTAATAGCGCGATCCACTCGGAATTCTTTGCGCACGGTTTTCTTGGTGGTCTTGCTGGTCTCCATCTGAATCGCCAGGTAACCATCTTTCTCCATGGTACGGGACAGGGTCACGGTGTTCGGCTCACAGGCGATTAGGGTCACGTTCAAAGCACCCTTCACATCGTCGAAGAGTGTCGTCATTCCTAATTTTTTTCCAAGAATGAATTTCATGGCCGTGTCGCTACTGTATTACAAATCACGTAAACCTCTTATCTCACTCGTTGCTTTTTCTTTACTCCTCACGTGGTAAACAAAAAACTGGACTCCAAACGGCCAGTTTTCAGATTTTCTGAAATTTGGCTCGCTTAGTATCCCTGCCCGACTCACTACGCGAAGCGTTGTGGGCGGGCCGCTCTTCTCACCTGAAGCTATCAAATGAAGAGGGACTTGAACGAGTAATTTTTTATAAAACTCTTGTTTTTGGATGAGCTGCGCGAAGCCGCCGAGGATTCGAGTGAGACGTATACAGAAATACGTTGAGATCGCACCGGAGGCGAAGCGACAATGCAGATCGCCAAAAACAAAAGTTTTATCTACATTTTAATTTCGACATCTACACCTGCTGGTAAATCCAGGTTAGTCAGGTTGTCAATCGTCTTGGGCGTCGGGTTGATAATGTCGATCAGGCGCTTGTGTACTCGCATCTCATACTGATCACGCGAATTCTTGTGCACGAAGGTCGAACGGTTGACGGTCACCTTGTGAATCTCGGTCGGCAGCGGTACGGGTCCGGTAATCTGCGCTCCGGTCCGCTCCGCTGTCTCCACAATCTTGCGCGCTGACTGGTCAATCACCTTGTGATCGTACGCTTTGATCTTGATTCTGACACGCAGGTTGGGTGTTGTTTCTGTCTTTTTCATTGCGTTCATTATATAACAACTGTTCCACTTATTTCAAGAGAACTATGGTGAGAACAACCCCGAAAGGTTGCTCCACACTAAGTTGCCTCGAAGCAGATTACTTCGTGATCTTGGTAGCAACACCGGCGCCGACCGTGCGTCCACCTTCGCGGATAGCAAAGCGCATACCTTCCTCCATAGCCACTGGGGCCAAGAGCTTGATTTTCAGTTTGACCGTGTCACCAGGCATCACCATTTCAGCACCTTCTGGCAGCTCTACCTCACCAGTCACATCGGTAGTACGGATGTAGAACTGTGGTTTGTAGCCCTTGAAAAAAGGAGTGTGCCGACCACCTTCCTCTTTGGAGAGGACGTAGACTTCACCTTCGAATTCAGTGTGAGGAGTGATCGAACCGGGCTTGGCCAACACCTGACCACGCTCGACATCTTCTTTCTTGATACCGCGGATGAGCAGGCCGGCGTTGTCGCCAGCAGTTCCCTTATCAAGCTGCTTGTTGAACATTTCGATACCGGTCACCACCGTCTTGGCCGTGTCACGGATACCGACGATTTCTACTTCTTCGTTGATGTTGACGATACCACGCTCGATACGACCAGTCACCACCGTTCCACGACCTTCAATCGAGAAGATGTCTTCGATTGGCATCAGGAATGGCTTGTCCAGGTCACGTACTGGCTGAGGAATCTGAGTGTCGAGAGCCGTCATCAGATCGAGAATTGGCTTAGCATCAGCTTCATCAATAGTCTTGGCATTCAGAGCTTTCAGTGCACTACCACGAACGATGGTGGCATTGTCACCATCAAATTCGTATTTGGAGAGCAGTTCACGGACTTCGGCCTCAACGAGGTCAATCAGTTCCATGTCATCCACCATATCTACCTTGTTGAGGAATACCACGATAGCAGGGACACCCACCTGGCGAGCCAAGAGAATGTGCTCGCGGGTCTGAGGCATCGGGCCGTCAGTAGCAGAAACAACCAGGATAGCACCGTCCATCTGGGCAGCACCCGTAATCATGTTTTTGATGTAGTCAGCGTGACCAGGACAGTCGACGTGGGCATAGTGCCGAGCTTCGGACTCGTATTCACAGTGTGAAGTCGAGATGGTGATACCACGCTCGCGCTCCTCAGGAGCCTTGTCGATCTCATCGACACTTTTTTCCTTGGCCAGTCCCTTCATGGAAAGGACGTGCAAGATAGCGGCAGTCAAAGTAGTCTTACCATGGTCGACGTGACCGATAGTACCGACGTTGACGTGCGGCTTAGAACGGTTGAATTGCTCTGCCATAGCCTTGTAACTAAAACAAATTACTTATAATTTCGAGGTTGTTTTTCATCGAGTTTTTCGCTGTCAAAAACGAAAAAAGCTCGAGAAAAAGCGTCACTCGCTATAATACCAACTGATTGAAATACTGTCAACCCCAGCCAGTTATCCCCTCCTGAGGAAAGAAAAAACCGTAGAGCCAAGATTGGGTCTACGGTGTAGCAAGATGCCCAATATGAGCAGAATACCGCTCCAAAGCATCAGAAATAAAAAGCCCTCTCATCAAAACCAAGGTCATAGTCCGGGGTGAACCGAGAATAGTCCTCGGCAGGATTGGGCGAGGTATTAATCTCGCACTGCGTATCGGCCCCCAACAGCTCTTGATTGGCAGTGATATATTCCACCAGAGCCGGCCCATTTGCGGTATAGACCCGCAGAAGCCTGGTGTCATTCCACATACCACATTCAGCGCGGATAAGCTGCAGTTTTGTAATGTCAGCCTCCTCTCTCAGAAGCCGAATGACATCAGACCGACGTACGGATTTCCCGATTCGGATGTCAATACAAAAAATCTCTTCGCCTGACATACTTTGCTCCTTGTGTTGAAACGTTCTCAACAAAACGAGAGTATATCGGAACACTCCTCTTTGTCAAACGACAAGTGATAGATTGACACGGCAAGGAAAAGGGGTTACATTGCACTGTTGTTGGTGACTCCCACCAGCACAACCAAAAGGAGACGGACATGGACTGCACAGTATGTAACGGAATGGGGACCATCCCCAACCGCGCCACCTACGCTCGGACCGGGGCCAACTACGCAGCACCAACCAGGCCTTGCTCAGAGTGTGGAGGAACCGGCAAAGCCCCTGAAGTCGAAGCGGTCACTGCGACTGCGGAAGCCACCGGCACGTCGGCACAGACGGGCGCCCAGCCCAAACAACCAATCAGCTAGTCGCAACGCGACCAACCCCACCACCCCGACACACCGTGCCGGGTTTTTTCTATCCCATCTCAATAAAGAAGTCTACATCCGTTACATAACTGTATAAAAAAAACTGCTGTACCTTCCCTCTATTACCTGATTGACTTTGCCTACCAGGTTGCTATACTCGCGCCAGCACTTTAAGAATAACAAGATTCCCCCACTCGCCATTTGGCGCCACCCCCAACATCGTCTTCGGACGAAAGGAGCTCCCATGACCAAGAAACATGTCCTCTACGTTACCCCTGAAATCGCCCTGCCAATCCCGCAATCACCCCAGACCTACACTGGTGGACTCGGCTATCTCGCCGGCACCTACGCTATGGACGCACCGCGCGCCGGCCTCACGGCCGTCGTGGTCGCGCCGCTTAGCCGCTACTACCGACAGACCATCGTCGAGACTCCAGAAGGAAAACGTATGGGTGTCGAAAATCCGGCACTCCACGTCGAAGGACTCCTCGAGCTCACAACAGCCGAATTTACCCTGCCAGTCAACCATACTGAAGTCTCAGTCCGGGTCTGGCGCTTTCCTGGGAAATCATATGATGCCTGTGACGTTTTGTTTCTCGACACCGACTACGAGAAGAATGACGAAGCACACCGACTCATCACCCGCTACCTCTACGGCGGCTTCTCCGGCGAAGCAGGCGGCGAGGGAGGCAACGACTGGCGGCGTATCGCCTTCGCCTACGTCCTCGGTGTCGGTGCCCTTTCTGCAACCCGGGCACTCGGCTACCAAATATCGCTCTACCATCTGAACGAGTGCCATGCGGTCTTTGCTGCTATGGAGCTCCTCCGCGAAGCGCGCCACAAGCATGCCTCAATCGAGGAGGCCATTACAACGGTCAGGCGCCATATGCTCTTCACGACGCACACACCGGTTCCGGCCGGTATTTGGCAGGCGCCTCTCGACCAAGTTGTGCATATGACGGACCGTTACTTCCAGTTTGGACAACCGGTATTTGAACAGCTCGGCCAAAAGGACAATGACTTCAACCTAGCCGTTGCCGCTCTCCGACTGGCCGGCATTACCAATGCCGTGTCCAAACGTCACCGCATCACATCGGAACGCATGTTCTCCTGGATCAAGGACCAAGGGGGCCGTGAATATCCGATTACCAGTGTGACTAACGGAGTCTCTTTCCCCTTCTGGCAGCACCTGCGCTACCGTGATGTGACTACTCCCGCGGCTCTGCGGGAAGCGAAGCGAGTATGCAAAGGCGAAGTCCTCGATTATGTCCGCGCCGTGACCGGCAAACGTTTCGGCGACAATATCCTAACTGGTGTCTTCGCTCGGCGCTGGACAGGCTACAAGCGGCCATCCCTCGTCCTCGACCAATTCGACACCGTCGGTATCGGACGCCTACTCCGGCACAATCAGCTCCAGCTGATTTTCGCCGGTATGCCCAACCCCGACGAAGTCGAGATGGTCAAGGCCTGGAACCACGTGCTCCGCCTGAGTGAACGCATACCCAACATCGCCATCCTCCCAAGATACGATGTGGAACTCTCCAGCCTCCTCAAAGCCGGATCTGACCTGTGGCTCTTCACCTCGGCTGCCAACAAGGAAGCCTGTGCTACATCACCCGCCGGCGCCATGCTAAACGGGACACTCGTCGTGGGCAATCCCGACGGCATGATGCAGGAGGTCGATCCTCAGAACTGTTTCCTCTTCGGCCACGACTCCGAACGGGAATGGTGGCGGCAGTATCGTAACGATGCAGCTGCTTT
The DNA here is from genome assembly GCA_030690925.1 of Candidatus Moraniibacteriota bacterium. Classification (GTDB taxonomy): domain Bacteria; phylum Patescibacteriota; class Minisyncoccia; order Moranbacterales; family UBA1568; genus UBA1568. The sequence goes on along the minus strand of JAUYFO010000090.1, from coordinate 11,385 downwards.
CCGGGCAACGCTCGCCAGTGTCATCGACATGTACTACAATGAGCCGGACGTGTTCTACGAAAAGGCTCTGGCTGCCAAGATGGAAGCTGAGGAAAAATTTCCTGGCAGCCGCATGATCCATAACTACCAGGAGCTCTATCACGAGCTCCTCGCAAAACACTGACACGCGCAACCCAACCGGTCCGAAGCAACATCGTTGCAACGGGCCGTTTTTCTTTTCCGATACCAATAAGAAAGCCTAGATCAGTTACGTAACCTGTTACATAACTGTGAAATACGTCACTCTCCATGTTCCTCTCTCTTGTCATTGCCTAATTGCGGCCGGCCTAGGAAAAAGAACAGACAAACAGCCACGATAGCCCCGAGCGTGTCGGCCAGCATGTCTTTCTGGGCGTCCCAGATGTCACCCTGACTGCCGAGGTAAGCCATAGCATCAGCCGCATTGGACTGGGCGGCATAGAACCACTCGACCAGCTCATAGCTCATGGCGATAGTGGCGATAAGAAACACCGGGTAGGTAAACAAAAGAAACTTATTGGCGACCAATTTCTTGTTCCACAGCCACTCGGCCACCGCAAAGGCGTAGAATCCGACAGAGAAGTGCGCCATGCGATCATAGTGATTGCGCTCGAAACCAAAGAAATCCGTCACCCAATCCAAACGGCACCAGAGCAAACGTATAGTGCCCACCGATGGTGTGGAGGTAGATCAGGACAAACATCAACCCATAGGCCAGACGGGAAAAGCGCACCCCACGCCAGTACAAGCCGAGAATCACCGCGATGATAATCCAGACCGTAAAATTCTCCGCAAACCACGTCGTCCGGTCCACCGGATCAATCGCCAGGACCAACATCAGGACGAAATAGACTGCCAGTAACCATGTCAGAAATCGATTCTTGAAAATATCCATATTTTTATTTGTTGCTACTGCTTCTTTGTTCTTGGCTTTTTGACTTTGGAATAGTCAAACCACACGGCTTCGATATTGTTGCCTTCGGTATCGAGAATAAAGGCAGCGTAGTACCCAGGCCAATAATCAGGCCGGTAGCCTGGCTTACCATTATCCTTGGCTCCGTTTTTCATGGCCACTTTATAAAAACTATCCACCTGTTTCTTATTCTTGGCTTCAAAGGCGACATGCCCCGGCATCATTTTCTTTTTCTGGCCAATCCAGAAACTGGTATTGCCCCCTTCCACAAACCCAGCGGCTTCGCCAAACTCCATGGAAAGTTTGTACCCCACTGTCGCGAGCACTTTGGTATAGAACGCTTTGGCCGACTTATATTTTTTCACATACACCCCCGTGTGAGCAATCATACAAAAAAGTTACTATTTATACTCCCAGTATACACCCTATCAAATCCTGCTAAGCAATCTCATAGGGTAAACCCAAACAAAAACCAGCCCTTTCGAGCTGGGAAAAACCATTGTAACACCTATCTAGCATGAGACACCTGCTCATCGTACTTTTCAATCACTTTCCTCTGATCCTCATTCGCTTTTTTCATAACACGCAACAGGACTTCTTTTTGCTCTTGTTCAGTAGCATCATAAAAGAAAGCCGAAAAATCACTTTTCTGCTTCGGAGCTTGTTTAAAGCCAAAAATGCGCCTTATAAATTCTGTCATACTATAGCATTGTTGAGTTCACTTTCAGTATAGATCTTTTTGAGGTACAAATCAACCACAGTAATGTCTTTAAAGATTGTACTCACGTCATCATTCGCTAGATTCTTTACCAATAAATTAAGCTCTATTTGATTACCAAATTGCCTCTTGGCTTCGTTAACATTGACCCGAGACATACAATATCCTTTAACAAAGGATTCCTTGGTAACCCTTCTTTGCGCCACTCCTTCCCTCTTCTTTGTAAAATCCCAGGCCACCTGAGGATCCTGGTATACAAAATAGATAATAACCTTCCTACCGTGCTTGAGTGATTTCTCTATATTGGAAACGGTTTTCTGGTGCGCAAAAGTTCCATCGACAACCATGTTAAACTTCTGCTCCAAGCAATAATTATACAGGGTCTCAACGCCAATACTGGCCGCCGACTGAAATAAATGAGCATTGACACCAGTATAGCCGTCGCACAGTTTCCGTATCTCATCGGCATCAATGCGTACAGCCGGAGAGGTGAACTGTTCTACTAACCCTATCGAAACTTCTGTTTTCCCTGCGCCAGGACAGCCAGCCATAAAAACAGTCACCGGAAAATCATCTGGTTTATAGATTGCATCACTAGCAAACGTGTTGACAAGCAGCTCCCCATTTTTTTGTATGAATCGTTGAGCTGATTTTCGTATCTCTTCATCATTCATATCTTTTTGTTTGTTCTACTTACATACATAAGTATACAACATGCCACAAAACAACGTCAAGCCACCACCACGATACAATGTGCCGGGTTTTTTCTATCCAACTACCAAAAAATCCTAATCAGTTACGTAACCTGTTACGTAACTGTCAACAAGATACCTGACTCTTTGTCTTCTCTATTGTGGTTGCTTGGGATTCATCCTCGCCAGGCGTATTTCCCGTTTTTTTATACGAGTGAGTGCGCTGATTTGGTGTCTGATAGTTTTCCGCTCTATGAAGTGCTTCCGTATGAAGCTTTCTAGATAGGCTTTTTCTTCATCGGTAAACCACTCGTGAGTAACAAAGTCTCGCACTATCTTGAAATGAGGCTCGTACTCCGTATTGAAAAATCGAAAGAGACCCAGCTCCTCTTCATCCGAAATCATGTATCTCACAGCGATAAAGAGCTTGCTCCGTTCCTCCTCAGACTTCGTTCGAACGAGACGTAGTGTATTGCCAATAACCTCATCGGCAATCTTTTCAAGCCCAAGGTCGTGCTTGAGAGCCACTCCCCTCTCTATGAACCAATCCGCAAGCGAAGGGGAGGCGATATTTTCCGAAGTACTTATTTTGTATCCAGCATAATCTGCCGTAAAGTAAAGCAGCACTGTTTCTGGGTCATGCTCCGAGACAAGTGGGACCTTCTTCTTTTTATGTTTTTTTGACATACAAGCTGATTCACTCTTCTTACTACTTGCCATCAATTATACACCCAAACAAAAACCAATAATGCCTTCATCAACACTTACCCCCGATTTTTTTAATCTTATCTTTAATCTGCAGGCCCCCACCAGTACTTTTTTAAATAATCTGTCGGGTTAACGCTTTCAGTAAGTATTTGAATAATATCAACCACTGAAAAAAATTATCTTCTCACAAAAGTTTTTGGACACTTTTATTCGCTGCGAGTGAGTTCATTTGTGTAATCGCCGTTTCATTCAACTTTAATAATCGCTCTTTTTGTGTCATTCCCATTTTTATAAACTCCGCGTTCAAACTTTCCAAATTGGCAAGACACACCAGTTGTGTCACATCGGCATAGTCCCTCATGTTCCCATCTTTCTTTTTGTTCATGTCTTTCCAATGTTTTGCTGTCATACTAAACAAGGCCACGTTCAGAACATCGGCCTCATTGGCATATGTAATAGTGGCATTTTTCTGAGACAACCTTTGAGGGACAACTATGTTTTCTTTGATAGCATCGGTGTGAATTTTGTAGTTAATTTTTGTGAGCATACGCTTGGCATCCCAACCCAGAGCAAGCCTATCATTTTCTTCCGCTTTCAGCCGTTGAAATTCCTTTATGACGTACAATTTGAAAGTCGGACTTATCCACATTCCAAATTCAAACGCAATATCCTTATGCGCAAAGGTTCCGCCATATCGACCAGCCGTCGCTTTCAATCCAATTGCGCCTGTTTTTTCCACCCACTCCTTTACGCTTATTTTGTAGCTATTAAGCCCTGCCTGGCTTTTAATTATGGCGAATTCGCCATAATTAAAATTGGAATTATTTATCTGTTCCCAAATACCCAAAAATTCCACTGTATTCCTATTCCTTAGCCAATCAGAAATAAAGAAGTCGCCATCTTTTGCTCTGAGCATGTCCGTCAGAGAGAGGTAGTCATGCTCTCCTTTGGAGATAATAGTTATATCAACGCCCTGCACTTTCATTTTTTTCATAACTCTATGACTCAAATGTTTACTCTACTTACATATACAAGTATACAGTACACGACAAAAACATGTCAAACGTTTTTTTCTCGCATTCAGAATGTAACATAATTCCACGGCCGTGGAATTATGTTACATTATTTTTGTCACCAGCACTCCGTCAATATCGAGATAGAGCTTAGTCATATATGTAACGAGTTACGTAACTCTTACAGCATAAAGTATACTCCAAACAAAAACCAGCCCTTTCGAGCTGGAAAAATTTCGTGCCGTTTTACCGTTTTTCGGAATTCTCAAAATTGAGAGCGAAAAATCTGAAGCGCCACACTGGTTTTATTTTAAAGCCACTACTTCTTACCTCGCAATCGCAAAGCCGCACCTGCCACCGACTTTTCTTTGTTTCGGGGCAAATCCTTTTTCAACGATTTTGATGCAAGAGCGGCCACTCTTTTTGATGTTCTTGCCATATTACTCACCTCCTTTCTCAATCATTTCCTCTACTTTTCTTTTCGCCTCTTCGAGAAGCTGTTTTGATTTTTTTCTGGCTTCGTGAGATCGCTGTACTAGACTAGCGATTTCCTCTTGGATTTTCTTTGGTAAAATCGGAATAACAACATTCTTGATTTGTTCTGGCTTCCAATGGGCAATAATCGATCCTCCCGCATCTCGTTCAGCTTGCATTTGACCAATAATGGAATTAAGGCAAAGAGCCAGATACTCAGATTCAACTTCTTCATTTTCCAATTTCAATCGCAGTGTTCCGCCAGAAATAATACCCTGGATATCTTCATTCAAAACACAGGCTACACCCAAAGTTGCGTCCTTGGTCAATAAAATTTCTCCTTTCTTCGGTTCAAAATCATTTTTTAAACTTTCATACAACTTATCACTCAAATACTTCTGGTCACTTTTTACAATGCCAAACTTGGTCATGCTACTGACCCGAATAAAAACTTTGCCTTCTTCTCGATATTCTTCGGCACCCACCTCAACCCCCTTCTTCATTGACGCTAAATCCCCTAACTTTTTCGCATTATTTTGTTTTATTATCTCAATCAATTTCTCATACTTCACCTGAAAATATTCTGCATCAATACGATGAACAGCTTGGACTTCAGAAAGGTTAGTGATTGAAAACAGGTTTTCTCTTTTATCAAAATCCTCCAATCCTAACTCTTCCAAGAGTAAACTATCGGCTTTTTGATACAGACTCCTTGAGTTTTCAAACTCATCAAGGCCTTGTAAAACAATCATACTTATTCTCTGTTGTGTATCAAGGCTTACGAATGGAAGCATGATTTTTTCGAGACTAAATAAATTCATGTGTCCTTGAAGACCTCCGCTTGACCCTCGCTCAATCTGAAATCTCCCATATCTCGAATTTAAGAAAGCTGCTAGATATTCAGGTAAAACATTTTCTTTTGGTTCTATAAGGATAATATCTGCGGAATTTGCAACCGGATGATTCTTTGTTACAACACTGGCATTGCCAATTGATCCGCTTCTTGCCAATAATACATATCCTGGATAAACCTGGCTCTTTTCTAATTTTTTGTGAAATTCTTCGTCAATATAGACAATACCATTTTCAAAATCTGTAACAAACTCGCCAACATTTTGCGTTCTTAGTAACGGCACTCCGCTATCACAAAAATGGCTCGCCATAGAAGATACAAAACCAACTTCCATCTTTGAAGTCATCTCCTCTAATAATTGCAATTCAAACTTCCTTAAATTACTTACGGAAACAAGAAATTCTGGCTGGTAGTATTCCGCATCCAACCGTGTCGCACCTTCAAGCTGGGATTTTTGAATTATCGCGTGAGCACTCATAAAAACAATGTTGCTATACCAAAAACAGCAAAGGACACTATCCCGCTTATTAAAAAGAATTGGCTCATGACAGAAAAAAATGTCAGCCTATTCCAAATGGTATCAGTTTTTTTTCTTTGTTTTTCTTCTATGATCCTTATTTCTTCAGCACTGTCTTTTAAAGTCTTGTCTTCTTGAAAAATTTTACTCCTCACCTCTTCCATTTCCATGTTTACTTTCTGCCAACCGCATAGCGTATGTGAATGTAAATATTCCGGATGAAATTTGTTTCTGTAAAGAGACAATAAAAATGCGAAAATAAAAAAGGTCCACGCTAAAGCTAGTAACAGTAGGTTGGTGAAATGAAACTCTTGGTAAGAACCAATTGTGGCTGTTTTCAATTCTTTGCTTGTTAACAAAGGCACAGATAGTGATATAGCACCAGCAGATATCCATTGAACTCGTTTATAAAATTCTCTGTATTCATCAATAACCCATTTATTGACGGATTCCAACTTCGGAATAAATTCATTCACTTGGGCTTGTTTGTTCTGAATATTAGCGTATTCAGGATGATCAGCGTAAATAATCTTTTTATCTTTTTCCATATATTCTTCCATAGATTTGATTTTATTGTCCTTTGTGAAACCTCAAAAACTCCTCCGCAATTTCATCCAGATCATGATCAATAATTTTCTTACTCGTCGCGTCAAATGCGATACTGCCCTCACTGTCTTTTTTGTAAATATAGTCACCGGAAGTATCCTTACCGCCTTTTTTGGAAACTGCCATAAAAATCGGGTAATCCTCCTGTGACTCACCGGCCTCGCCGCCCCACTTCTGCAAAAGTAAAACTGAGGTTTTAGTCCCCGTATGTGGTTTGAAAGTGTTACCGTGCAATCCAATCACTGCCAAAATCTTAGCTCTGTCCATAATAAACTTGCGGACATATTCCATCTGCGTATTATTCAAAATTCCCTGTGGCAACACGATAGCCATTCTGCCACCAGGCTTCAGAAAATTCAAATCCCGCTCGATAAAAAGCACATCGCGCGAATCTTTGTTTTGATGTTTGGAGGTTTTGTGAAAATCTTTGTCCCATTTGAACCCCAGATCATAACGATTGAGAATCACACCCTTTTTCTCTCCAGCAAATGGTGGATTGGTGAGCACAATATCAAAGTTGAAGTCAGACAATTTTTCTTGATTCCTTCTATTTTCTTCATGATCTTGAGAGTTTTTCAGAAATGGTCGAAGCCTTGCCTTCACTTCTTCGCTCCAGACTTCGCTATCCAGAGAGTCAGCATACGAAACATTGGTTTTTCCGTCTCCAGCGATAAGCATCATTGCCTTTCCAATTTTCACTGAGCGCGGATCGAAATCAATCCCAAACAAACGTTTTTCTGCATAGTCTTTTTGTTTCACATCATGTGCCTCCCCCCAGTTTTCTTTGTTCAGTTCGTTATTCCAGACATATTGCATGGCATGAAGCAAAAACCCGCAGCTGCCAGCTGCGGTATCAATGATAGACTCCTTGGAGGTGGGGTGAAGCATCTTGACCGCCATATCAATTACATGACGGGGCGTGAAATATTGTCCTTTTTCACCCTTGGCGTCCAGATTTATGAGGTACTCAAAAGCATCGTCAATAATTTGAAGATTGGATCCAAAAAGTCGGTATTTTTGTAAAAGTGAAACAGCTGGCACGATAGTATTCTCTGGGATTTCTATCTCATCGTTGGCTTTGAATACATCACGCCACTGACTTTTAGCATCTTCAAAAAGTCGTTGGATATTATTGAGGTTTTCTTTATTTGTCACACCAGCAACAACCCGAAACCGTCTATTCTCATTTCTCGGAGTTTCAATTTCATCGTAAAGCTTGGCATAAACCAGTTTGAAAATTTCGTCGAAAGAATCCACGCCACTATTGGCTAGTACGACTTCCTGAAGATCATAAATGAGCTGCTTGAGATTTGCAATTTCCTCGAGGTCACTATAAGTTATTTTTTTAGATCGTACATCCTCTACCGTTTCGTTAAATTTTGGAATTTCAGCAAGGTCTTCAAAAAGGTTTGGATCGGTTCGTAAAATATTGTTCTGGATTTTACCATCAGTGAGAATCAGAATGGGTGCACCGGTGGCATTGGCGTAACTTTTAAGTTGGCCTAATCCATCTTTGACGTCCGGCTTTTTCACTTCCACCATCAGGTAAGGAGTCCGGCCATCCTCACGATATACCACAATATCTGCTCGTTTAGAACCAATCTCTCTTCCAAACTGAACATCTACTTCGACATCTATACGATCCAGTGGGTATTTATAAAAGTGAGTCAACTTGTGGAGCATGAGCTGGCGCACAATCTCCTCTGGCTTCGCTTGGATACTCTTATTTCTTTTGAAGCATGGCAGGAAATATTTTCCGTCTTTTTCAGAGAGATCAAGGACTTGCGTCGGGTCAATGTCGTCAAAGACAAATAATCCGAACTGCATATCCGGATTACGAAAAATTTCACCAAGAATTTCTCTTACCTTCTTTGAATCAGCCATACTTTTATTTTACTTTAGAAAGATTGAGTATTACTTTTCCCTGAAACTGAATTTCACCTGGAATAATGGGGATGTTTTGATAGGCGGGATTCTCTGGTTTCAGGTATCGCTTGCCGCCGTCAGCAATGAATCGCTTTACTGTTGTGCCATCTTCCGTTCGCGCAATGACAATGTCACCACTTTTGTACTCTTTTGATTCTTTTACCAGCAACATATCACCATCATCGATATCAACGTTCACCATCGAATCACCATGTACCTGAATTATAAAGACATCATCTTTTGACTTTTTTACCTCTTCATTGGCTATAACGCTTGGTAACGATACCCATTTTTCAAAAGTATCTACAAATGACTCAACGTAGCTTCCAGCGGCACTGTGCCCTACCAAAGGAACCATTTTCTCCTTCCCAAGAACCTTAAATCCTAAATTGAGTATTTTGATACCTCTTGCTTGATCTTTTTCTCTCTGTAAATAGCCTCTTTCTTCCAATACGCTCAAAAAGTTCAGCACCGACTGATTCGAAGCAACATGAAGCTTCTCACGAAGATCCGCCAGCGTCGGCGGGAACCCAGATTCTTTGATACTTTCGTACACAGCTTGCAACGCTTCTTTTTGTTTTTTGGTAATAGATTGTTTCATGCTTCTATACTACTAGACCATTTGGTCTATGTCAAGCTCAATACAAAAACAAATCATGACTTTCTTCACTGTAACACGCTGTTTCTCCTTCCCCAGTTACACTCAAAAGCGGTGTAACGGGGTAAACCCCACCCCAATTCCCGGATCAAGTTTCGTCACGCCCCGATTTTCCACACACCCTTCTCCAAAAACGCCCCAATGGTCTGGCGCATCGCCTTGTTGATCAGGTTCGAATGCGACAGCTTGTTCTCTTTGGCGTACTCAGCAAGCGTCATGATGGTCTTGCCCTCCAGATATGCCAAACGCTTGTGATAACTATTGGTCAAGGATCGCGCAACGATTTCTTCCATGATGCCTACCGCGCCTTTCGCATCAAATTCTTTGAACGCATCGTAGTATTTCCCCCGATCGATGAACTTGATATTGATTGGCACATACCCCTCACGAATCAAAAGGTAGTTATTGATGACCCTCCCGATGCGACCATTGCCGTCACAGAAAGGATGGACGTATTCAAAAGTCAGATGCAACTTGGCAATCCGCTTGATGATATTTTCATGGCTGCTGGCGTGATATTCCGAAAGCATTTTCTCCAATCGCCCCACAACCTCTTCCGACTTGGGAGCGATATGGCTGCCGACGCGCACGTATTCCCCCGTCCGCCGGAATCTCCCGGCAATATTATCACGGATATTAACAATCAACATCTGATGAAGTGACAGGATTACTTCAAGTGTCAGTTCTTGTTGCTTGGCCCTCGTATCGATATACGAAACCACCCGCGCCAGGTTTTTTGCCTCGAAGATCTCGCGCTCGCTGATAAACCGATCCAAATCGATTTGCAGCAGGATCTTTTCCGTTTCTTCGAGAGAAAGGGTGCTATTTTCAATAGCATTCGAATTGTAGACTTGTTCAGCGACTTCCGCTTCGCTGACAAGCTGAATAAGCGCCTCTTTGCCAAGAGCAGCTTCGTAGTACTTTTCGCGGAGCGAGCTGATTTTACTGAAAGCTCTCAATACTTTTGCCATATGTTCTTATTATAGCAAAATTCACGGTTTTGTCAATATAATCGTGAAAATGTGTTGATTTTCTGTATATTTTCACGATTTTGAATAGAGTAATGTAGCAAACAAGCCTTATTTCTTCCAATCCCGAATGATAACCCCGCCGCGGACACGCTTGACCACGACTTTCTGTTTTTCCTTCCACCCCAATTCCCGGACCAGTTCGATGGGGAGGGTCAGTCCAATGCTTTTTCCCCCTAGTTTCGTCAGCTTACGCACGCTTTTGTCAGCTGTTTTGTTTGGCATAACCTTATTTTTTACTAATAAGCATCATGACGAGCTTGATCAACTTGTCTTTGTCTTTCGGATTGCTCTCGGCAATGAGCAACGTGAGAGCGGTGAGGGCCTCTGGCGTAAGGCGCTTGGTATCGAGTACTTTGGCCCGACTCAAAAACCACACGAACGAGTAAGCGCCCGTACGCTTGTTGCCATCCACAAACGGATGATTCTTGACGACGAAGTAGAGCAGATGAGCTGCTTTGGATTCAACACTCGGGTAGACGTCAGCGCCACCAAATGCCTGCATGACGTTGCCTACTATTCCCTCGAGGGCGTTCCTGCTCCGTTCCGTGGCAAAGAGGTCAGTGGCTTCGCCCTTGGTCATGAGTTCCGTCTTGAGCACGGCAACACTCTCGGTCAGAAGCGCTCCTGTCAGGGCCACCTTTTTCTTGGTCGGCTTCCTGATATCCAGCGCCTCCTTGTCATAGGCATCAAGCGACATCCAGGTATCGGCAAACATCCGCACCAACTCAAGCGCTTCCTTTTCCCCAGACTTGGCCTGGTAGATAACGACGTTGTTCTTTTGTATCTTTTTCATATATGTACCCTGTTACGTAACTCCTTACGTATATTCTAGCACCCCAGTCAAATGGGAACAATTTGACAGGGTAAACTCCAGATGAAACAAGCAAAAACCGCCCCTCGATAGACTCAGGGCGGTTCCTAAATTCTAGATTCTCCGTTCTCCATTCTACCTGAAAGTCTACTTCACATCGCCAGAAGCCTGGCGGGTACCGATGATGTCGGTGGCCACGTTGGTAGGCACTTCGGCGTAGTGGCCGAATTCCATGGAATAGCTGGCCCGACCCTGCGACATAGAGCGCATCTGGGTGGCGTAGCCGAACATAGCGGAGAGTGGCACTTCCACATGGATTTCCTTGACCTGGGCAGCTCCTTCGCCACGAGCAGTCATTTCTTTGATCACGCCACGCTTGGCAGAGATGTCGCCGACGATATCACCCATGAACTGTTCTGGGGTGATGACCACCGCTTTCATGATCGG
>JAUYFO010000078.1 GCA_030690925.1 Candidatus Moraniibacteriota bacterium | reverse complement strand
GCTTGCCGCGGAAAGAAACGAACAGCAGTTTGTTTTTGAGTGGAGGGCTTGTCTGCCTTTGGCATGGCTTGCCCTGTGGTGAATACCTGTTATAAGAGGGTACATGATGCTACCCTCTTACGGAATTGGCAGGAAGGAGGTTGTTTGGTAGAGCTGAAGAGGGTAGTATAGAAGGAGATGTTGTAACACTATGGATATTTTGTCGCACGGCCTCTATGGAGGTGTCGCTTTCGGTCGCCGGAGCTGGAAAAGTTTCTGGCTTTCTTTTTCTTTTGGGATTGCTCCTGATCTCTTTTCATTTGGTCTGTACATGGGCTTGGCATTTTTTGGTCTAGCCTGGCACCCAAGTTTTTTGTCGGGTCAGCATCCCGGGCCAAATGAGGTACCGGCGTATGTCAACATACTCTACAACGTCACTCATAGTCTCTTGGTGTTCGCTCTGGTGTTTGGGGCGGTGTGGCTCCTGCGCCAGAGGCCTCTGTGGGAAATGACCGCCTGGGGACTCCATATTGTGGTTGATATCCCGACCCATGTGGATGCATACTTTGCCACGCCATTTCTGTGGCCGCTTTCTTCCTTCCATGTCAGTGGTATTCCTTGGGGCCATCCGATTATTTTTATTCCCAATATTCTTCTTCTTGTTGGTCTTTATCTGTGGTTTTTCGTCATCCGTAAATTCTGGCGGCGGCCCGGAGGAGGGGAGTAGCAAGGACAGGTAAACGGCCTTGTCCCGTGAGAAAAAAGTCGCTGCGAGTGGCTGAAGTCGCGCCAGAGGCGCAGCATTTCTAACGGGGCTTGCTTTTTTCAAAAAAGTATGCTATAATGGAAGAGAACTGAAGAAACGGGTGCCGAACGGGTAGCCGTTTTTTCTTTTTATTACCAAACGAAGTGAGTGAAGCGAAAGCTTGCTTTCGTTTCCGAGCGCAGTGCCGGTAAAATCAGGTGAAATACCCCGCGGCTTGCCGCGGAAAGAAACGAGCATCAGTTCGTTTTTGAGTCCAGGGTTTACCCTGGGGTGCACACCTGTTATAGCGGCAAAAACACCATGTATGAAACAAAAAAAATATCAGTACAAAAAAGCCGCAGGTGAGAACGGCCAAGTCTTGCGTGGGCTTTCGTTTACCACGACCCTCTCGCCGACTCTTTTTTATGGTGTCTTTCTTGCGCTCTCTTTATTCCTCTCGGTGACTCTGTGTGGAGCGAGTCAGGTAGTCGCCAATATGCGGATTGATTTTCCGCCGGGCAATATCGGGCAACTGGTCTTCGAACACAAGATGCGTACCTTGGTGACCGGCTATCCCATCGAAGCTATGAGCACGCTCATTTCCGAACAAAACAAAACCACGGCTGCGTTTCTGGTGGGGATCGCCAAGAAAGAAAGCAATTGGGGGAAGCGGGTGCCGCGTGCCGCAGATGGTAGTGACTGCTACAACTACTGGGGGTACCGTGGGGCGGGGAGCCGGGGTATCGCTATGGGCCATGGTTGTTTCGGGAGTCCCGAAGAAGCAGTGGGTATCGTCGGGGGACGACTGGATACGTTTGTCGAAGACTACAAGTTCCGCACACCACAAGAAATGATCGTGTGGAAATGTGGGTTTAGCTGTGCTGGCCATAGCAACACGAGTGTCAAGAAGTGGATTGCTGATGTTGGTTACTACTATGATCAGGTGAAGGAACACGGCCTTGACTTTTCCTCTGTTGTGCGCTATAATGACTAGGTTGTGAAATGAAAAAGGGGTGAAGACGTCTAAAGTCTTGTGCCCGTTTTTTCTTTCTCAGCACCTCCTTTTAACACAGCTTGTAGGAGGCAAGCAAATATAAACACTAACATACACACGTATGGAAGCGGTAACCATGGAGACCGTGGAGTCAGGGGAGAGCTGTACGACTTGTGCTAAAGTGGCACAGGAGTCAAAAGCGAACGAGGAGGTATCGATGGCTTTCCTCTTAGCGCTCATGCCGGTGATTACCCTCACCTTCTTCGGGCAAATCGGACTTTTGTAAAAAAGAAGCGACGTCCAGATTATAGCCGCCCTTGGGGGCGGCTTTTTCGTCGGCGCGAGGGGAGGGGTGGAAGGGTGGGAGCCTTTGCGCTATAATGGAGGGTGTCCTTCAATAAAGAAATGTATGAAACCACTTTATCTTTCCATGATGGTCGCGAGCGCTCTCTTGCTCTCGGGGTGTAGCACACCGGAATTGCGCCAGGAGCAAGAGATCAAAGATAATCTAGACTTCACTGAGCTCGAAAAGAAAGCGGCTACTACCAAGGAGCAGTCTGCTTCCAAGACAGCACCGACTACCAAGCAACCTGTCACTCAATCCGTAACCAGTAAAAAAATGTACCAGTATTCACCCGTGATGGCGATCGACCAGAGCAAGGAGTACAGCGCGACCCTGAAGACCAGCGCTGGCACCATGGTGATCAAGTTAGGGAGTAAGGAGACACCGACCACCGTCAATAACTTTGTTTTTTTGGCCAAAGAAAAGTTTTACGACGGGACTATTTTTCATCGGACGATTCCTGGATTCATGATCCAGGGCGGTGATCCGGAAGGCACTGGTATGGGCGGACCAGGTTACAAATTTTCCGATGAGCCATTTACGGGGAAGTACGAACGAGGCACTATCGCTATGGCCAATAGCGGTCCCAACACCAACGGTAGCCAATTTTTTATCATGCACCAGGACTATCCGTTACCACCAAACTACGTCATCTTCGGTAAGGTGACTGAAGGGCTGGAGGTCATTGATATCATAGCCAAGGCACCCACTAAGCCAGGAGGTGAGGGGTCGACCCCGGTAACGCCGATGATGATAGAAACGGTGACGATTACGGAACAGTAGACACTCGTGTCAAGTTAAAACAAAAAGGTAGCGCCTGTTAATGAAATTTTTGCGGTGCCAAGCCACGTGGTGTAGAGGAAAGAAGGCCAAAGCCGTGCTACAATAGAAGTAAGGAATAGAGATATGGCGCACGCTTTTTTCAATGTATCTCTTGTTAGGAAGGCTTTGTTTTTCGCAAGTCTTTTTTTTGTGGTGACGCCGCATCATGCTTTTGGGGAGACGGTGTTGTTGGAAGAAGCCTTGGCTGATCTGGTCAAACCATCGGTCGTGCGTATCGCGGAGCACGTGACCGGAACGGCCAAGATCCCCGCCGTTAAAGTCGATATCAAACAGCGGCTGGTGGCAGTCATTCCTAATCGTTTTACCGAGGTGACGGTAGATGAATACCTCTCGGGGAGTGGGTTTATTATCCATCCCGATGGCTATATCGCGACCAATGCCCACGTCGTGTCTTTGGAAACAATCAAAACGAGTCTCGCCTCGGAGAGCGCTTTGTCGGCCATCTATGAAAACGCCTTGTCACTCAGTGAAGCCGAGATGCAAGCATTTCTTAATGACGAAGGAAGCCAGAAGTTTTCCAAAGAGATCATCCGCTACATTATCGAGCACGGAGAGTTTGCTCTGACGCAAGAGGTAGTGGTACTGCGACCGCTGGCCACCGAGTCCAAAATGGCTGATCTTATGGCCAGTGGTTTCCCAGCCAGTATTATTGCAGTCAATCAGCATTTTCTTGATGACGAGCGTGATGTGGCCTTGCTTCAGATTGCGGAACGTGGGTTGCCTGCCCTCGCGCTTGGTCGAGCCGATGATGTTTCGGTTGGGAAGAACGTTTTTATCTTTGGTTTTCCTTCGACTGCGGAAATTAACCAGAGGAATCCTTCCGAAGCGACGTTTACACGTGGCATCATCAGCGCCATCAGAGGGTCGCTTGATGGGCAGTTGGAAATTTTCCAAACCGATGCCAAGGTGTCCCAGGGGTCAAGCGGTGGCCCGCTCTTCAATGAACACGGTGAGGTATTGGGGCTCATCACGTTTCAGACAGATGAGCTGTCGCGTACTGCTGGGGACAATTTTGCTTTTGCTTTGCCGATCGGTATCGTGGAGCGCCAGGCACTGGAAGCGCGGATTCTCCCGGAGGAGGGGGTGTACGGCCAATCCTTCCGGTCGGGATTGAATGCTTTTCTTGAGAAACGCTGTGATAGCGCCCTCTCTTTTTTTCAGGAAACGACCAAGACCAATCCACTATTTCTTTCGGAAGACTATGTCAAGCCCTATCAGGAGAAGTGCCTACTCTGGCAAACGGAAGGACGATCACGTGATAGTTATTGGGCCGAATTCCGTGATGGTGTGAATACCATGAGCAATCCGCTCCTCTACATTTTCGGTGGCGTCATCTTGTCCTTCGGCATTTTGGGAGCGATGATGTTTTGGCTTCTGCGTCAGCTGCGGCGGGAAGAAAATGAAATTGATCTTCTTGAGTATCGTCTGCGGGCCGACGAGCAGGAATTGTTGCGGCATGAGAGAGCTGCCGTCGAAAAGGATACTCCGAGAAGGGATCGCCCGGTCTCCTCGTCTCCTCAGAAAAAGGTGTAGCAACAGAGGCTTTCTCCGGTGTGCACACACAAATATGATTGGTATCGTCGACATTGTCATGAGCCGTGAATTTCGCCTCCCACTTTTTTTGGTGGGAGTGATTGTGGTGGCTCTCTTGTTTTCTGTTTCATACCTGTATGTTGTTGCAATGGTGGTTGGTTTGGGGCGGTTGGGGAGTGAATCGTATAAACGGCTGCGGGGAGGAAAATGGAGCTTGGATTATCTGGCTTTGATTACTTTGGTAGCGGCCTTGGTACTACAAGAGTGGCTTGCGGGAGCGGTGATCGCACTTATGGTAGCGGTCAGTGCAGCACTGGAGGGTTATGGTACGAAGCGGGCCGAAAAAACATTGCGCGGTCTTTTTGAGGCGTTGCCGAAGACAGTCCTGCTCAAACATGGAAAGTATGAAACAACGGTGCCTCTGCAGAGCGTGCAGTCAGGCGATATTCTCTTGATTCGTCCCAACGAACTCTTGGCTTTTGATGGCTTTCTGCTTTCTCCCAAGGCGTTGCTCAACGAGGCGAACCTGACGGGAGAAATGGAACCGCTCGTATATGAAGCAGCCAAACTACTCAAGAGTGGCAGTATTAATGTCGGAGAAGCCTTTACTTTGGAGGTACGCGGTGATTTTGAACATTCGAGCTATCGCAAGATTCTGCGTTTGGTAGAGGAAGGGAAACGTCATCCCTCGCCTCTTACTCGTTTGGCCGAGCGCTACAACGTCTGGTTTTCATTGTTAGCTCTGTCGCTTGCTTTCGGTGCTTACTTTCTTTTTGGGGACTGGAGTCGTTTTTTGGCAGTGTTGGTCATTGCCACGCCTTGCCCACTGCTCATCGCTGCCCCAATGAGTTTTATCGGGGGACTCAACAAAGCAGCGCGTAAGAACATTATTATCAAGGGTCCTTACGCTCTGGAACTCCTAGCGAAGACCAAGATTTTTTTCTTTGATAAGACCGGGACACTGACATTGGGCGTGCCCCGGTTACAGAAAATCCAATTGTTAGATCAGGGTTTGGATGAAGAACAAGCCTTGGATATAGCCGCTGCTTTGGAGCAGCATTCCTTTCACCCTTTGGCTCGGTCACTGGTGCGAGAACAGGAAAAGCGTTCCCACTCGGCGCTGCTCAAAGCACAGCAGGTTGAGGAAAAAATCGGGGAGGGGATTTTTGGAATGCTTCAGGGCAGTCGTGTTGGGGTCGTCAAGGCGCGCGGGGTAGGGGGGTTGACGGTTGATTTGATCCATGAAGATCGTCCTATTGCTCGATTTTTCTTCGATGACGAACTGAAAAACGACGTGTCCAAAGTTTTTGACTACTTGCGTCAGCGTGGTTACTTTTTTGGTATTCTGACTGGCGATAAAAAGGCCAATGCCGAACGTTTGTTGCGCGCTTTTCATTTACCAATCTATGCCGAATCGACACCGGAGAAGAAGGTTGCTTTGATCAAACGCTACCAGCAGGAAGGAAAACTGGTGGGGATGATCGGTGACGGGGTGAATGACGCTCCAGCTTTGGCCCTGGCTGATATCGGGATTGTTTTCTCCGGTACTGAAAACAGCGCCTCTATCGAGGCGGCGGATGTGGCACTCCTGGGTCATGATGCTTCGGGAATACAGGATGCTATCCATATTGGTCGACGCTCGTATCAGGTGGCCCTGCAAAGTATCACGCTCGGTATTGGTTTGTCATCGATTGGAATGGTGCTTGGCTTCTTTGGTTTCATTCCAGTATTGGAAGGAGCGATTCTTCAGGAAGTAATCGATGCGGTTGTGATTATTAATGCTCTGCGTTCAACCTACTAAGTGCTGGAAATGTGCTAAAATAGAGATGGTGTCACTATCAACGAATGCTCTATGTTT
>JAUYFO010000087.1 GCA_030690925.1 Candidatus Moraniibacteriota bacterium | reverse complement strand
AGAAAAAAGAAGTCGCTGACTTATTTTTTTAGTAACATTTTCTTTTTTTCTGAGTGAAGCATCTCAAGAGAGGAAAAGTGTTTTGGTAGAGCATTTTTTTAGCAGCTCACATTGACCAGAGGTCATTTTTCTGCTATAATTAATTTGTGACGTTGAAAATTCTTTGACAATTGCTCCTGAGCCACGCTACTTGGTGTGGTGATACCGTTACCGAACGGTGAAAGACTTCCCAATCACAATTCCCCCTAATTGTGAAGGGGACTCTTTCACTGTTCAAGAGTTGTGGCAATGTACCACGGCCGCCCCATCCTAACATGGGGACTAAAACAAAAACAAAAGTTCCTCAAGGAATACGAAATAAATACAGTATTCCGAGAGAAAAACAAAAAGAAACAAAAAAACGAGTTCTTTATCAAAAAAACAAAGGCTTCGTGCCAGAGAACGGTGAAGGGAGAAGTAGTGAAAACGTTAGGATCACTGCGAAAAATGCATGAGCACAAAATACAGGTGAATCTATGGATTACTAATGCTTTCCTCACCCGTGAGCTAGGTAACCGATATACCTGTTGGCACATGCAAGTTCGGGCGCTACAGAGCCAAAATATTTATATTATGGGCGTTCATAGCGCCCGACACCAACATACTTAAGTGTCGGGTTTCAGAAAACAAAGCTCCCCAGAAGGGTGTTTTTTTGTTGTTTGTCTGGGCGAAAGCGCAGGTATAAACAACAAAACTTGTGATACTATGGAATTATGGCCACATTTCATCTGGCATCAGGACTCGGGACCTTGGGTGAGGATTTGGGGGTACGCTACCTGAAAGATAAGGGTTACCGGATTCGCTGCACTAATTACTGTAACACCGGCGGTCGGCGACTGGGTGAGATTGATATTGTAGCAGAGAAAGATCGGGAACTGGTCTTTATCGAAGTAAAAAGTCGGGTCAAAGTCATTGGGAGTGATGTTGTGCCAGAAGCAGCCATAACTAGGAGCAAACTGGCTAAGCTCAACCGGATTGCCCTACACTATTTGCGGGAACAGCGTGAGGAACAGCGATCGTACCACTTCGATGCCCTTGCCATTCTCTATGATCCGCAGCTCAAAAAGGCTTTTATCCGTCATTTGGAACATATTTTTTTCTAGACAGAAGGAGGGACTTTTGGTATACTAGTGGAGCAAGAGAGAACACTCATTTTTAATAGCTGAACCGTATGGCACTGGACACACAAACACTGGCCAAACTGAAAGACCTGTTGCTTGCTGAAAAAGGACGTCTGGAACAGGAATTGTCCCGTTTTGCCACAGCGACTGATACTACGGGGAATTACAAGACCCGGATCGAGGACATGGGAACCGACCCTGATGAAAACGCATCCGAAGTCGAGGAGTATGTCGACAATCTTGGCCTGGAGCAGGCACTCGAGACCCAACTCAAGGATGTCAACGATGCCCTCACCAAGATGGAACAGGGAACGTATGGTTTATGCGAAAAAACAGGCAAAGAAATCAGTGTAGAACGACTCGAGGCTTATCCTGGGGCTCGGACTGTCATTTAAGGTTTGCTTTATGAGGTCACGGAAGATGCTTTTGGGCGTGCTTTCCGTGACCTTTTTGCTTGGTTGCTTCCAGGGCATGGCGTGGCTGGCGCGCTTGTATCAGAAAGTACCTGCGCTGTGTAATGCTGAGGGGCCCTTTGGAGTGGCTATTCCTTCTTTTCTCCTCTTGCTCCTCTTTTGCGGAGCGCTGTTCTTTTTCGGGAGAGCCTGGTGGTATGCTCAGAGTCGGTTGCGGGTTTGGTGGCTTCTTATCATAGTGGCTGGGACCAGCAATGCTCTGGAGCGCCTCTTCTATGGCTGTGTGTATGATTTCCTAAAGCTTCCTGGATTCCCGCTCTTCAATGGGGCCGATGTTGTCTTGACTGTGAGTGTGGTATTTTTAATATGGTGGGAGATGCGCCATCGTGGAACTGCTCCCTCATAATCTCTTGTCTATGTCAGCCAAAGTCTATTCCGCTGCTACTTTTGGTCTCGAAAGCGTCCTCGTTGAGGTCGAGGTCGACGTCTTGTCACATGGGTTGCATGCCTTTACTCTGGTGGGATTACCGGATACGGCGATCAAGGAATCACGTGATCGGGTGAGCTCCGCCATTAAGAACAGTGGTTTCAAACCGCCACACCAGAGCGGGCGCATCACGGTCAATCTGGCTCCGGCTGATCTGCCCAAGAATACCCCCATTTATGATCTACCCATGGCGTTGGGATTTTTGCTTGCTACCAATCAGATGGTATTTGGAGTCGAGCGAAAATTGTTTATCGGAGAATTGGCTCTTGATGGCAACGTGCGTCGGGTACAGGGAGTACTCCCCATTGCTTTGTTTGCCAAAGAGAACGGCTTCGATGAGGTTTATGTGCCGATTGATAACGCTAAAGAAGCGGCCCTGGTACAGGGTATACAGGTGATTCCGGTGAAAAATCTCTTCGATCTGATCAAACATTTGCGGGGGGAAGGAGTCATAACACCCTTTGTCTACACCGTAGAAACAGCGGCTGTGCAGGAAGAGGAATATGATATGGCTCATGTCCGTGGCCAGGAGCATGCTAAGCGGGCACTCGAGATTGCGGCGGCGGGTGGGCATAACTTACTCTTTGTGGGGCCACCGGGGAGTGGCAAGACCTTGCTCGCCAAGACGCTACCTACTATCTTACCCCAGTTGGATTTCGCCGAAAGTCTGGAAGTGACCAAGATATTTTCCGTAGCTGGAAAATTGCAGCGGGGTGATGTCTTGATAGTGAAGCGGCCCTTTCGCTCGCCCCATCATACGGCCAGTGCCGTGTCGCTGGTTGGAGGCGGGACTTACCCCAAGCCTGGGGAAATCAGTCTGGCTCATCGCGGAGTGCTGTTTCTTGATGAGTTTGCGGAATTTTCCCGCGTGGTACTGGAAAATTTGCGTCAGCCGCTTGAGGACGGCGAGGTGACAGTATCGCGGGCCAAGGGGTCACTCTGTTTCCCGGCGCGTTTCATGCTTATTGCCGCTATGAATCCTTGTCCTTGTGGCTATGCTGGGGATCCGGAGCGGGTGTGTGCTTGCGCTCCGGCTCAGGCCAACCGCTATCGTCTCAAAATTTCTGGACCGATCATGGACCGGATTGATCTGCATGTTGAGGTGCCGCGGCTCAAAATCGAGAAGCTTGATGAAGATGGGAAACACGGTGAGAAGAGTGTGGATATTCGCAAACGAGTGGAACAAGCGCGCCATCGGCAGCGTGAGCGCTTCGCCCAAAAGCCGTACTACACCAATGCGGAGATGACGAGTCAGATGGTCAAAGAAATTTGCGTGCTCGATGAAACTTCTCGGAACGTTTTGCGTGAGGCGGTCGGCCGCTTGAAACTTTCAGCGCGAGGGTATATGCGAGTGCTCAAGGTGGCGCGCACGATTGCTGATCTGGCCGGAGCCGAGCAGCTCTCGATGAACCATCTTGCTGAAGCGCTCCAATATCGTTTTAAAGAATAGCTATCATGTTGGGGAAACGGAAGATAAAAATACAAATAAGGAAATGGTTTCCTTTGGCCATCGTGATGGGTTTTGGAGTGCTGGTGCTCAGCATTTTTTTTTCATGGCCGAAAGCGGATTATTTTGCTGGCATCCCAAAAGATATTTTTCTTTCAGATAACGGATTGGAGTTTTCTTTCCGTGGTGTTACTGAAAAAACAGTTGGTGAGTTTTTGATGGTGCATCATTTGACGCTCGGGGGAAAAGAAACGGCCTTCCCGGTTTCCGAGACAGCACTGACTCCTGGAATGCGGATATTTGTCGTCCGGACCCATGAGGTAGTCGTGCAGGCCGACGGCAAGCGACAATCGTACCAGGTGCAGGCGCGTTCGGTGGGAGAGGCTCTGGCGGAATCAGGGATTACTTTGGATGAGGATGATATCGTTAAGCCTGACAGGGGAGCGGTTGCTGAGCGCGGACTGACAATCGTTATTACACGCGTGGTGATCGAAGAGCAGACGGTAGATAAGATCGTCGCTTTTGAAAAAAAGGCCAATGAAGACGATAAGTTATCTTGGCGTAAAACCGTAGTAACGCAGAAGGGTGAGAAGGGGTTGGACCGGCTTGTTTATCGGGTAAGCACACACGATGGCAAGGAAGTGAATCGTAAGCTCTTGCGAACGGAACGGGCTAAAGAGCCGGTAACAGAGATTGTTACCCAAGGGACGTACGTCAAACTCGGTAAAAAGCATTCAGGTGGAGCGTCGTGGTATGCTTGGACAGGAACAATGGCGGCGGCCAATCCCTGGCTTCCCAAGGGCAGCTATGTGAAGGTGACCAACACGGAGAATGGTAAAAGTGTCATCGTGGTCATCAATGATCGTGGACCGTTTGTGCCAGGGCGCATCATCGATCTCGACAAAGTAGCCTTTGCCAAGATTGCTTCAGTCGGTGCCGGCGTGATCTATGTCAAAATGGAAGAGATTATAAACTAGTCTCGTGGACTTCCTCTGTAATGAACAAAGAGCAGAAAATCATGCGTACTCTCTTCTTACAATTTTTCGGATCGCCTCAAAAAACGGCCTTTTCCGTGGTGTTACTTACTATTGTGTTGATGGGGGCATTGTTTCGAACCTACCATTTTTCCGAGTGGCTCCATTTTGAAACGGATCAGGTCGATGACTATTTCGCTGTGGCTCCGGCCGTGGAAGAGGGTCTCGGAAAGCTTCCTGTGGTTGGGCCAAAAGCCGCAGGCACGGATTTGCGTCTCGGTTCTCTTTTTTACATTTTCGAATTTATTTCTGCTCAGATTTTTGGGAATACTCCAGCTGGCCATGCCGGGGCGACACTTTTTTTCTCACTTCTTTCTCTCCCTCTTTTTTATGTTTCTGCCCGGCTCTTTTTTACTCGGATTTTCAGTCTTTTTGTTCTGGCGATTTTTGCTTCTTCACCGTTCCTTATTCTGTACGCGCGTTTTTCGTGGAATCCTAATAGCTTGCCATTTTTTCTTTTACTTTTGATATTTACCTTGATCAAGGGGACGGGAACAGTAGCACCGAAACAGCAACTCTGGTGGTTTGGGGGAGTAGCCGTCACCTTGGCCGTTACAATGCAACTTCATGTTTCAGCTCTTTTAGTTGCTCCTGTCGTGGTAGGAACATTTTTGTTATGGAAACGGCCACATCTTTTTGCCAGAACTTGGGGAGGAATATTTCTGGTAATGGGAGTGTTGTTTTTACCGACGATATTGCATGAGGTGGTTACTGGCGGGCAAATGGTTACGGCATTGACAGATAAAATTGACGTACCCTCAGAAAAAAATAACACTAAGTTACCCGTTAAGATTGTTCAAAACTTTCGCTATCATGCTGGCAATTATTTTCTGATATTGACGGGGCACGATGCTATCAATGCTGGTCGGCCGGATGGGTCATCGCTTGGGCTCACGTGTCGCTCATGTAAAGCAGAAGCTCCGTATCGTCTAGCAGGATATGTATTTTTTGTCCTCTCTCTTTTTCTCTTGGGAGTTTTTTTAACGAAAGAAAAAAATGAAGTGAAAAAAAGATTTTTGGTTCTGTTACTCTTGTGGTTTGTTTTTTCTTTTCTGTTTTTCTTTTCTATTATGATGTCGGGGAAGTATCTCTATCCAAGATTCTTTCTGCTCGTTGGCCCTTTACCGATATTTTTCTTTGGGTTGTTGCTCCAGTGTATTGATCCGGAAAAAAACAGGATGCGTTTTGTGTTTGCTTGTGTCCTGACTGCTATGGTGATGGGGATGAGTCTACAAATTGTTAGAACACTTTTTGTAGAGGCCGAGCAGGTGGCTGTATCTGAAACGAGCGTGGTTGGGAAGGAAGATATTTTTCCGGAAACCGGGAGGATTACTCTCAAACAACAAGAACAGGTTGTTGATTTTATTGCAGCACGGACAGAGGGGAAGAATGAACCGGTGTATCTGAAGAGCGAGTCTGAATACGAGCCATCACTATGGTTGTTACTCGAAAAAAGAAATATTCATTTCTTTGGGCCGACCTTGTCGACGGATCCTCTTTTTGAACAAGGGCAGTACTTTTTCGTGTTTCGTTCCGCTTCATCGCTGACCAAGGAAATGAAATGGTATGCGGAAAAGTTTTCTGTGGTGGAAGAAATCCCTTTTGGCGCTCTCACGGTCCGTATCCTCACTCCCAAGCCAGAATGGGTAACTGGAAAGAAACAAGATCGGCAAGAAGTTTTTCAGAAAAAAGTAGAGGCACTGGCTATTCCCCGATGGGAAATGATTGTAAAATACTTTAATTGATACCAACACTCCTATGGAAAAAGTAAAAGCCAAAAAATCATTGGGGCAGAATTTTCTCAAGGATGAAGAGGTTATTGAGGGGATTTTTGCCGTGGCGGATGTACAAAAAACAGATTGGATACTGGAAATTGGTCCTGGTACCGGAGTGCTTACCCATCGTCTTTCGCCACTGGTAGAAAAACTGTTGGCTATCGAGCTTGATCATGAACTGGTAGGACGTCTGCAACGGAGCTTCATCGAATCAAAGAGTGTTTCTATTCTGGAAGGGAATATTTTGGATATTTACCTGGAGGAGCTGCTCGAGACAACCGGATTCGCGGAGCATCCTTACAAGATTATTGCTAATATTCCTTACTATATTACGGCGCCGATTATTCGGAGATTGCTATCACTGTCGGTCCAGCCGCAGTCGCTGACGCTCATGGTGCAGGACGAGGTGGCTGAGCGTTTGGCTGCTAAACCTGGAGCCATGAGCCTTCTTTCGGTGATGGCCCAGTACTATGCCAGCGTGGAGAAAAAGTTTTTTGTCCAGAAAGAAGCTTTTGATCCAATACCAAAAGTTGATAGTGCTATCATTCACATCATTCCGAGGCGGCCATATGATGCTGAAGAGGATCGTAAGGTATTTCGTTTGGTGCGGGCCGGATTCGCAGCACGACGTAAGACACTGGCGAATAATTTGGCCACCAGTCTTTCTTTGTCACGCGAGGCAGTAGAAGAGGCACTGCTTGGTCTGGATCTGCGCAAAGACATTCGTGCGCAGGCTCTTTCTGTAGAGAATTGGGAAAGCCTGGCGAAAGTTTTCTAACAACAGTAGAAAAAACAGTAGAAAACAAAAAAACCAACTATCATCTTTGGAGAGGGAAATTTTTTAGAAAAGAAAGAGGGCAATGGTCAAACCGTAGAAGAGAGTGATACTAAGGATGATGCGAGGCAGTTTGCGGAAGGCGAAGAAGGAACTCTCAATAGGGGTTCCTTTTTGGAGGGCGAAGAAGGATAGACCGCCAAAGAAGAGGGCAGGCAAAAACAGAGGACGGATGTGAAGGACGAGTGGACTGATGGCAAAAAGGAGAAAGGTCAGGCTGCCGATAACTTGTTTGGCGAGCGTGGCTCCCAAGAGCACGGGAATGGTGTAGATGTGATCGTGCTTATCACCAGCGATGTCTTTGAAGTCCTTGATGGGCAGTGCCAGGAGGTAGGCGACGAAAAGATAGCTTAAGAGTGAGAGTGGGAGAGCTTCGATGTTGTGGGTAGGGGCTACGGCTACGAATCCAGCAATGAGAATCAGGATACCGGCGCAAGCGGCAATACAGGTGGCCACCAGTGGGTATTTTTTAAGCCGGAGGGGTGAAGCAGAGTAGAGCCAAGCCAGGGCCTGGTAGCAGAGCAGGATGAGCAAAGCGGAAAAACTAACCAGGGCAGCAAAAAAGAGTGAGGTCACAAAGAACAGGATGCCAAACAAGCGATAGAGGTGAGGTGGGATAGTTTGTTTGATAAGGGGCCTGCCGGTATTGGTGATGGCATCAATAGCGGTATCATGAAGATCATTTGCGACAACGGAAGCGAGCCAAGCGCTTTCGACAGCGATTAAGAGGGTGAGGATAGCGACAATGTGAAAAAACTCAAAACGAATATGACTGTTGGAGAAATACCAGGCCAGGATCATACCGAGAAGAAGGAGCCCAGCATGATAGATGAGTTGAGGGAAACGAGCGTTATGCCAGAGCGCAGAGAAGTAACGGGGGTATTGTCGGAAGAGCAACAGGCTCGCTAGACCACTTACGAGGAGAGCGTAAACCAGGCTCATCTTGAAATTAAGCACGCTGCGGAAATCGATGAGATCTCGTCCGAGGATTTGCTCTGGAGAAAGGAAAAGGGCCGCTACATCGTTGCTATTGATAGCAAGCAGTCCTTTTTGAAAAGTAAGGACGGCGAGTGTCACCCAGGAAGGGAAGGTGCCAAGGATAAAGAGGGTAGTATAGGTGAGGAGTGCTACGAGCAGCGCTTGCTTGAGGAGTCTGGATTTGAGATAAGCATAGATACCAAGGGCAAGTGTGACCAAGACTACCTCGACTCGCACCCCGTAGGTAATGCCGATGTCTGGAGTGTCACCGAAGAGTGTAAAGAAGCGTTGCAAGAGGCCAAAGAGACCATCAAATTCGTAGAAGCTCCAGTAGTTGCCAGTTCCCATAATCCAGCGGTCGATAATCGGTGGCGTGAGAATGATGAGAAAGCCGAAGAGGAGAATGTTGATCGCCTTCTTGATATTTTCGGCACCGGCGTAACGGACAATAGGGATGAGAATGAGGAAGGAACAGAGGAAAAAGAGAAAAGTGTGAGAGAATTCGAAGAAAAGAAAGAAAAAGGAGCGCTCTTCGAAGAGGGCCAGTGCGTTTTCGATCATCAGTCGAGCAAGAATGAGTGCTAGAAAAGTCACCACTAACGACCCGAGACCAAGCGGAGCGTTTTCGATACTTTCGATACACCGGAAGACAAACCGTTTCATATAGCTTCAGTATAGCGCTTATCTGATAAATTGGCTGTGTTTGTATTCATCATCGCCGATGCGTGACCAGAGCATTTGGAATATCTGGCGCATGGCTCGGGCTACGGTGGGCGATTCGATGATGATGGCCTGGGCAGAATCATAGAAGATGATCTTTACAAACTCAGGAAAGAATTCAAATGAGGCATTAGAGCTGTACACGTCCTTGGGAACGATTTTTGCTT
>JAUYFO010000080.1 GCA_030690925.1 Candidatus Moraniibacteriota bacterium | reverse complement strand
TTGCTCAAGAAAAAAAATTACTCTATACTTATAGACATAAACAAATACAAAGAAAAGTGGCACCGTCTTTATAAGAGCGTATTCTCTTTTGAGGTTGGTGAAAAACAAAAAATTATGACCAAGCATATTACTCCTCCTGATGAGGAAATCAAGGATGACAGTGAACGTTCTCTCAAGATTCAGGCCCTGCGTGACATGGTCAACAGTGCTGAGAAAACGATCCAGGGAGCCAAAGCCATGCTCCTGCAACTCGAAGGCAAGAAGAAGACCGGTCGCCCACGAAAGATGGAGGTAGGAGACGGAGAAGGCACCATCATCGAGGGAACCTTCGATGGGCAGATCATGCTTGGCACCGATGGCAAACAATATCCTGTTCCAGCCAACTATGCTTCCAAATCAAAGTTGGTAGAAGGCGATATGCTCAAACTAACGATTACCAGTACCGGGACCTTTCTTTACAAACAGATTGGGCCCATCGAACGACGTCATGCCCTAGGAGTGGTCACTCAGGACGAAACAGGGAATTACTACGTCGTAGCTTCGGGCAAGCCACACCGTGTCCTCCTGGCTTCTATCACCTACTTCAAGGCGACGCCCGGAGATGAAGTAGCCATCGTCTTGCCTCGTGATATCGACAGCTCTTGGGCTGCTATAGAGAACATCATCCAAAAAGGAAATTACAAGGATTGGCAATCTGGGGCGGCCAAAGCAAGCGACAAAAGTAGTGCTATCAATAGCTGGAAAAAAGATCTCGGGGAAATCTCCCTTGCCGCAAACGAAACCCCAGAAGAAAGTAGCCACGCCTCTACGATGGATAGCTCCACGCCGCTTGATGCCTGGGTCCGTGATATGGAAGAAATCGAGAAAGAAATCAACAATCAGAAATAATCCTATGCATCTTCGTTGGCGCGACTTAGTTTTCGGTGCTATCAACGGCGCCTTTATCGGTATCTTGGCCCCATTCATCTTCAGTAACCTGGCCGTCAAGCTCCCCATACCCATCGTCATTTTCATCCCCCTCCTGGCAATCAGCGCTGTACTCGGCATCGCCACCGGCTATGTTCTCTCCAAGATCCGGCCCTTTTTCTTTCAGTTAGCAAAATTCGGCCTCATTGGGGTAACCAATACCGTAGTCGATCTCGGTATTTACAATCTCCTCATCTTTGCCACCGATGTTTCTAGCGGCTACCTAATCGCCGTGTTTAAGTCCTTCTCTGTCTTGGCAGCCATCATAAACAGCTATGTCTGGAACAAGTTCTGGTCCTTCGAGAAAAAAGAGGTGGGCAATGTCGGCGAAGAATTCACCCAGTTCCTGATGGTCAGCCTGGTGGGTCTGCTCCTCAATGTTGGTATCACTGCTTTCGTGGTTAACGTCATTGGTGCTCCCGCTGGCATTGCCGAAAAGACCTGGGCTAATATCGGTGGCCTCACGGCTTCGGTACTCGTACTGACCTGGAACTTCGTTGGCTACAAATTCTTCGTTTTCAAGAAATAACAGGTACGTACCCCAGGGCAAGCCCTCCACTCAAAAACGAACTGCTGTTCGTTTCTTTCCGCGGCAAGCCGCGGGGTATTTCACCTGATTTTACCGGCACTGCGTTCGGAAACGAAAACAAGTTTTCGCTTCACTCACTTCATTTGGTAATAGCCCCGTTTTTGTTTCAAAAAAGCCTACTTCGGTGGGCTTTTTTTATTACTCTAAAAAAGCTATACTAGAAGAACAATTTTCAAGTACCAATTTTCACATTTTTACGTATGTCCACTACCTTTTACCGCAAATACCGTCCTCAGAAGTTTTCTGAAGTCATTGGTCAAAAGCATATCGTCACCACACTTGTAAATGCTCTCAAACTTGGCCGCGTAGCTCAGGCCTACCTCTTTACTGGTCCTCGCGGTACCGGAAAAACTACCCTGGCCAGACTTTTTGCCAAAGCGATTAACTGTTCCAAACGAAAAGGAGCGGAAGCTTGTGGCACATGCATCCACTGTCTCCTGGTAGCTGAAGGCCGCAGCTTTGACATCATTGAAATTGATGCCGCCTCTCATACTGGAGTCGACAATATCCGAGAGCTCCGGGAAACCGTAAGTTTGCCGCCAGCCGTCGGTTCCCACAAGATCTATATCATCGACGAAGTCCACATGCTCTCGATTGGCGCTTTCAATGCTCTCCTCAAGACATTAGAGGAGCCACCGGCCCACGTCGTTTTCATTCTGGCCACCACAGCCCTCCACAAAGTACCCGACACCATTATTTCCCGTTGTCAGCGTTTCGATCTCTCCCGTTTCCTCGTCACCAGTATCGTGGAGAAACTCTCTCGCATCGCCAAAGAAGAAAAACTGATAATCTCCAAAGAAGCGCTCGAAATTATCGCTTTCTCTGCTGAAGGAGGAATGCGTGATGCCGAATCACTCCTCATGCAGATCGTCGCACTGGGCGCTTCGCCTATTACCGAAGATACAGTCACCGAAGTCCTGGGTACTACCAAAAAAGAAAGCGTCACCGCGCTTATCCGCCTCATCGGAGAAAACATGCTCTACCCTAGCCTCGCACTGGTTCGAAAAATCGCTCAAAGCGGCGCTGATCTTTCTTTGTTCACTGGCCTCATTCTTCACTTCCTCCGCGACCTCCTCCTCGTCAACACCAATCAGGAGAAAGGTCTGGCGCTCCTCGGAGAACTCACTAGTGAGCAAAAAGCGAGCCTAACAGAACTAAGCGCTCTCTTCACGCCCATTGAGATTGTCACGATGCTAGAACACTTCCAGGTGGCCCAAGGAACGACCAAGACAGCCGTCATTCCTGAACTACCGCTCGAAATTGCCATTGTCAAGATCCTGGCAAACAGCCATGAACAACCACCGGCCCAAAAAGATTTACCACTGTCGGCCACAACCGAGGTAGCAAGTCCACTCACTGCCGCTCCGCCAAAAAAAGAACCTTCAAAAACACAGAGTACTATAGAGGGAAACAACAAACAGCAAGCAGTAACAGTAAGTACAGAGAAGGAAGGGAGAACCAACGAAACGAAAAAAGCGCTTTTTGATTTGTCCCATATCAAGACCCACTGGCAAGCCATCCTCGATACCGCCAAACGACTCAATGCCTCTATCACGCTTGGTCTCTCAAGTGCCCGGCCCATCGAAACTGATGGTTCTACTATCGTTATCGCGGTGAAGTACCCCTTTCACAAGGAGCGTCTGGATGAGAAGGTCAATCAATTGACACTGGAAAAGGCCTTTGATACCATCCTAGGAGCTAAAATGAAGTTGGTCATCGTTCTCGAAAACACTCAGAATGCAGCCTCCAGCCCCGTAGCCGATGAAAATCCGCTCATCAACCAAGCTCTCAGCATACTCGGTGGCCGAGTGGTGAATGAAACATGACGCATGAAATAGGAATTATGAGTAGCAAATTAGATCAATTTTTGAAAGAATATGAAGTTGCTACAAATACACACGACTTTGACAAGGTCGCTCCTCTCCTTGATAAAGACGCCGTGTACTGGTTTTCTGATGGTTCATATATCGGGGTCAATACTATACGACAAGCCTTTGTAGATACTTGGAATAAAATACAGAACGAAAAGTACCAGATTCGTAACACTCAGTGGATAAGTGTCGATAAAAAACTCGCTGTATGTGTATATGATTTCTATTGGGAGGGCGAAGTAGACGGAGAAAAGTTATCTGGCACAGGAAGAGGAACGAATGTGATAGGAAAAGTGGGCGACAGATGGAAAATGCTCCACGAACATTTGAGCAAAAGTACTTAAACTTTGATTCATGATTCAGGCATCCTGGGGAGTAGCCAAGCGGTAAGGCAGGAGCCTTTGAAGCTCCCATACGATGGTTCGATCCCATCCTCCCCAGCTATCTTTCGCCAAGCCATCCGTCGCTACTCCGTAGCTATGGAATAGCGTAGGGTAGGCTTCAGAGTAGCTTTGCTATTTTGAAGTCTTGGTGACAGTATGGAGTGAGTACTAGGTATCCCATAGCTTTAGCGACGGATACCCATCCTCCCCAGCAAACGACTCTTGGTCATATAAATAACAGGTGTCCACCCCAGGGCAAGCCCTCCACTCAAAAACGAACTGATGTTCGTTTCTTTCCGCGGCAAGCCGCGGGATATTCCACCTGATTTTACCGGCACTGCGTTCGGAAACGAAAACAAGTTTTCGCTTCACTCACTTCGTTTGGTAATAAGTTCCAACAGCGTCCCATGTTCTCAGCATTTGTGAAAAGCCGCCTATGAAATCATATCTGTTAGTCGGCATACAATTTTCTCTCATTATTTTCCTTGCCTGGTATGGCGGGGTAGTAGGTAACTCTGTATCTCATTTCCTGCTGGCGATTGGAGTGATACTAGGTCTTTGGGCGGTGCTCGTCATGCGGTTTCGTGTCAGCGTCTTGCCCGATGTTCAGGAGCATCAAACATTGATTGTTGCTGGTCCGTATTGCCTGATCCGTCACCCAATGTACACAGCCGTTTTGCTTGTAACGCTATCGTGGGTACTTCTCAAAATAGATGCGTTCTCGATAACTGCTTGGCTCCTGCTTCTCGGTGACTTGATGGCAAAAATCAATTACGAAGAAAAATTGCTTCGAGCCAAATTTCCAGAGTATGATACATATACGAAGAAAACCATGCGTCTTATCCCATGGATCTACTGATATCCGTGGTATTTGTACCAGTTTTTGCGGCAGCGGTACCAGCCACAAATCCGGTGGTCCAGCACAATTGCAAACTGTAGCCACCTGATGGACGATCGATATTGAGGACATCACCAACGAGGTAAAGATTTGAGTAGAGTCGGGAACGCATATATTTACAATCCACTTCTTCCAAGGACACTCCTCCGCTAGTGACAATGGCTTTGTCTTCACCCAAGAGTCCGGTCACCGTCATCCGCAAATCTTTTACGGCCCGAGCCAAACTCAAACGTTCATCTCGACTGACACTGTGTACCGGCGTATCGGGATTAATACCAGTCAACTTCAACAATACCGGGATTATCAGTGGCACCAGGAAGCCATCGAAACTGTTTTTTACCTGCTTATTTTTTTGTGCTGCAAAAAGTACCTGAATCTCTCGATCTATCTCGCCGATATTTTTAGTCGGCATAAAATCAAGCGATACCGTCACCTCACCATACTCGAGAAACTCGCTGATACTGCGACTCATATTGAGCACCAGTGGCCCACTCAGTCCGAAGTGAGTAAAAAGAATCTTTCCTTTTCTACTTTCTATTTTTTTCTCGCCCTGAAAATAAGAAAGTTTCACATCAGAAAAACTGGCGCCAGAAAGAGCATGCACCCACGACTCACGGATAACGAGTGGCACCAGCGCTGGTCGTGGAGCTATCACAGTATGGCCAATCATTTCGAGCCACCGAAAGCCATCGCCTGTCGAACCAGTTTCTGGCCGCGATTGACCACCAGTAGCCAAGACATACGCCTGAGCCTGAAGCAACGTGCCACTCTTCAGCCGCACGCCACTGACGGTATCAACAATCGTTTCCAGCCCGACGACCACCCTATCGGTCAATACGGTTACCCGCCCCACACGCATATAGCGCACCAGCGCATTACAGACAGACTGAGCACTAAAACTCACCGGAAACACTCGCTTCTCTGCTTCCACCTTGGTCGGCATACCTTGCCCATGAAAGAAATCAATGGTATCCTGCACCCCGAATGGTGAGAGTGGTGAAAAAAGAAACTTCGCGGCATCATGAAACTTGGCCAAAAAAATATGCTGGTCAAATTCCGCATTAGCTACATTGGAACGCCCGCCTCCGGTGATCAGGAGTTTAGTTCCGAGGGTAGGATTTTTTTCGAGCAAACAAACACGGGCACCGCATGCTGCCGCTCGTCCAGCAGCCATCATCCCGGCCGGTCCGCCCCCGATAACAATCACGTCGTAATCCATGAATAGTATTGTATCAAGACAAAGCATAATCTCTCATAAACTAGAAAAAGTCAACCATTACCACTTCTTAAAAACTGCGCTATACTAGGGGAGTAATTCTTGCACTCCTCCATCTACGACTATAAATATCCATCAATATTCCACGCTTCTTTCGGTACTTGCCCTCCTTTTGGGAGCCGTCACACTGCTTTCACTTGTCGGCTACCTCGTCTCACCACGCATCCGAGAAAGACTAGGTCAAGTCCCCTATGATGTCTGGATGAAGCTCATCGGGCTTTTTTCGGGGTTTTCGATACTCGGAGCGCTAGTCTACCAGTATCTATACCTCAGCCCTGTCTGTCCGCTGTGCTGGTGGCAACGCATTTTTATTTTCCCTATCGCCATCGTCGCCGCCGTCTCTGTGGCCACCCGGACTCAAACCAATCACTTTATTACTGGCATCATGGGTACGCTCGGACTCCTGTTTGCCAGTTACCATTACTACGGACACTTTCAGAAGTACGTTTTGGGTAACCCATTTCTCATCCCCTGTTCCACCTCGGCCTTGGAACCATCGTGTAGCGAGTCACCTATCATCATTTTCGACTTTATCACCATTCCCTTCATGGGGATGTTGGCTCTTTCTGCTATCGTCTGGCTTTCCTATCTGGCCTATCAAAAATCGCAGCAAGCGTAGAAATTGGTACCGTAAAAGAGTATGCTAAAATTCAATAAAAATGACCCCGCAGAAAACTTCTCTCAGGTACTCTGGGAATTCACCTAGCAATGACACCTTTTGATACTCTCCGGTGTTTATTATAATAAGCAACAAATGTTAAAAAAGTAACACACACTTATGCATAAACCATCAAGCATGCGAGACTATCTCATCTCGTTGCTTATAGCAGCGTCGCTGACCGTGTTCATGGGGTTCTATATTTTTATCCGTCGTGGCTATTTTTTCGACGCACCATCAACAGCTGATCCCTTGTTTGTCCCTAATAAAGTAATCGCCAGCGTCGGCACAGTACTGCTCGCATTTACATTTCTCATCGGTCCTATCGTCCGCTATTTCGGCCGCTTCGACAAATGGCTTGGCTATCGCAAAGAAATCGGTATCGTGGGCGGCTTTTTCATATTCTTTCATGCAATCATCTCCTACTTCTTTCTCCCTCTCAAGTTTCCTCAGTCAAAAATAGATCTTGATTCCATTACCTTCGGTGCTGGTCTTATAGGAATATTCCTACTCATTTCCCTTTTCATCATCTCTTTCAAAAAGGCTATCGACATCATTGGTGCCAGTCGCTGGTGGTTCTTGCAACGCTGGGGGCTCCGTCTGGTGATCGCTCTGACACTCATTCATGTCTACACTATGAAATGGGCTGGCTGGGTCAAGTGGCTGACAAAAGGTGGTGGCGCTCCAACTGCTGAACTCGCCAATCCTTGGCTCCCGGGACTTGGCATCATGGTCACTTTATTTTTTACCTGGGTAGTGATTGTTCGTCTCTATGAGTCAATCTTTCTTTTTCGAGACTTTGGCTTCACAACAAAAGAAATCTCAATGAATGAACCTATCAAAGCTCGTGGGCGAAGATTTTTCTTAGCCAGTTTTTGGATTCTCATCATACTGTATGTCCTGGTTGCCACACGCTGGATCGGATACTGATACCACATCCCCTAGAATAGCTCCATGAAAAAGACTATCATTTTTGATTTAGATGGCACGCTGGTTGATATCGAACCATTCTTTTTCAGCATCTTCAACGATCTGGCCCCTATTTTCGGCTACGCTCCCATCCTGCAGAGCGAAGTCCCAAAACTGAAACTACTCCCTCTCAAAACACTGCTCCGAAAACGTCTCGGCTGGCGCATCATTTTCTTTCCCTGGATTATAGGACGCGGACGCAG
>JAUYFO010000073.1 GCA_030690925.1 Candidatus Moraniibacteriota bacterium | reverse complement strand
CTTTTCCACCATATGGGTCACCAACCAATTATTTGCATCTACTTGCTCACCGCCGATCACCCCGAATTTAGAAACGTCCTCAAGTGCCACTTCCGAAAGACCGATGATGGGGGTCTGAAAACGTTCGTAGGCCTCTATCAGCTGCTTGGCAGCTGGCACCTCGCTATCATAGATACAGTCACCGAAAATCACCAGAACGGATTCATCATCATCAACCAGATGCGCTGCTTGCAATAGCGCGTGACCATCACCGAGTGGTATCGGCTGGCGTACGTAGGAGAACTTGGCCAAGCCGGAGATTTTCTGCACTGTTTCAAGAAGATCGTGCTTGTTTTTTTCCACCAACGTATCCTCAAGTTCATAGGAAACATCAAAGTGATCCTCGATGGCGCGCTTGCCACGACCGGTCACAAAAATGATTTCCTCAATTCCAGAAGCCACCGCCTCTTCCACCAGATACTGGACCACCGGCTTATCAACCACTGGCAGCATCTCTTTGGGTTGGGCTTTGGTGGCAGGTAAGAAGCGGGTGCCAAAACCAGCTACCGGTAGAATCGCTTTCTTGATCTTGTGCATAGACATAGAGAACAGAATGATAAAAGAGATGGTCTGGCTATTTCTTCAGAGAAACAATCTTCTTGAATTCCGCATTGAATTCCGCGATAGCGTCATTGATCATTGGATGAGCCTGTTTCCCTAATTCCTTCTCACGAGCAAAGGAGCCGGCCGCAAAGAGTGACTCGTGAGTTCCCATATCGAACCAGGCTCCCGTAATCACCCGGACATCGAGTGTTTGCTTTTCCAGATAATACTTCTGCAGATCAGTGATTTCCAGCTCACCCCGAGCGGAAGGAATCAGTGACTTGGCCACCTTTACCGCCTCACTGTCAAATATATACACACCCGGAATTGCAAAAGTGCCCTTGGGCTGCTCCGGTTTTTCTTCGATAGAAAGCACCTTATAATCACTCCCGAATTCCACCACACCAAAGCGCTGCGGATCTGGTACCTGCTTAGCAAAGATACGACCACCCTGTTTGAAGCTCTGAATGGCCTCGGTGAAATCGTCTTCGAAGAGATTATCCCCTAGCACCAAGACCGAGGGCTGGCCATCGAGAAAATCTTCGGCCAACACATAGGCTTCAGCCAAACCCCGTGGGGATTTCTGGACCACGAAGGAAAGGTTGACTCCGAACTTCTGAAACATCGATCCCAAAAGGTTGAGGAAGTTCCCCGAATGCTCCGGCGAAACGATAATGAGGATATCTCTAATCCCTGCCTTGATCAGGGTATCAAGTGGATAGAAAATCATTGGCCGATCATAGACCGGAAGCAGCTGCTTGGAAGTGATGGCGGTGAGGGGCAAGAGTCGTGTCCCGGTACCACCAGCAAGAATAATACCTTTCATAAATTGAGCTTTTAGCCTCGTTAGCTTCACTTGCTGCTAAGCTTTTCGATGCTAAGAAATTAACGATAAACTGGGAATTGCTTACAGAGCTTTCTCACGGATTTCTCAATATCCTTGAGCACCTTCCTATTGCCAGCAGAACGCAGCGCTTCGTCGATACACCCAGCAATCACCTTTACTTCCGGCGCCTTCATACCCCGAGTGGTGAGGGCCGGCACTCCGATACGCACCCCGCTTGGATCCATCGGTCCACGTGGATCATCAGGAATGACATTCTTGTTGATAGTAATACCGACGGCATCGAGGTACTGCTCTGCTTCTTTACCGGCAATACCATAGCTCTTCACCACATCGACGACAATCATATGATTTTCGGTACCACCAAACATGACGTGCGCCCCGCGCTTCCTCATTTCCTTTTCCAAAGTCTTGGCATTCTTCAGGATCTGCTTGGCATATTGCTTGAATTCCGGCCGCAGAGCCTCACCGAAAGCTACTGCCTTGGCGGCGATGGTATTCATCAGTGGACCACCCTGGAGTCCCGGGAAAACTGCTCTGTCGATAGCCTTGGCCAAGGCCTCACGACAGAGGATCATACCGCCTCTAGGACCACGAAGCGTCTTGTGAGTCGTAGTAGTAACAATATCGAAGTACGGTACAGGGTTCGGCAATGCTTTTCCAGCAACCAAGCCAGCGATATGAGCCATATCCATCATGGCATAGGCGCCCACCTTCTTGGCGATAGCAGCGATTTTGGCATAATCAAGTTGCCGCGTATAGGAAGAAAATCCGGCTAGCACTAGTTTTGGTTTTTCCTTTTTAGCCAGAGCCTCTAACTTCTTGTAATCGATAGTACCATCAGCTTCCGTTTTGTAGCCCACAAAACGATAGATCTTGGCTGGCAGTGTCAGTGGATGGCCATGAGTCAAGTGTCCACCATGAGACAGGTCCATACCCAGCACCGTGTCACCAGGATTCAGAATCGCCGCGTAAGCAGCCAGATTAGCTGGCGCTCCAGCATGCGGCTGAACATTGACGTGTTCGGCCCCGAACAATTTCTTGGCCCGATTGATAGCTAGCATCTCCACGGCATCGGTAAATACTTGTCCTCCATAATAGCGTCGTCCCGGATACCCTTCGGAATACTTGTTGGTGAGCACCGTGCCAAGAGCTTCCAATACCGCCTGGGAGACATAATTTTCCGAAGCAATCATTTCCACCCCTTCTTCCTGTCGTTTCTCTTCGCCTAAGACTGCCGCCTGTACTTCTTTATCAGATTTTTTCAATATATCGTGTTTCAACATAGATTTCGAAAATAATTTTCAAACGATACTCCTCATTACCCTGAAAACTCGTCCATCAATCAGTAGATTAGAAATTATTTTTATTCCATACTTCTTTATTTTATTGCTGCTAAAAATTCTTTCAGCGCCGCCGTATAGGGCCGAAGCTTCGGTCGTTTAGTGTTTAAAAGCACCGAACAAGCCGGTCGCCGAGCTGGACGAGGGAATGTCTCACTCCCTACCGCCACAACCTTTGTCGTTTTCCCGGCCAACCAATACAACTCCTCTACCGCTTCGTACCAGGTTACTGTTCCTTCGTTCGTCAGATGGTACGTCCCAAAATCACTTTCCGATTCAATCAATTCCTTGGTGGCCACAGCAAGATCTGGAGCGTAGGTAAAACAGCTCTTTTCGTCGTCCACCGCCTGCACCTCTGCCTTGGTCTCAGTCTGTCCGAGCATCACCGAAAAAAAACTCTGTTTGGCCTGTGGGCTCTTTCCCGGTTTACCAAACAACTTAGACAAACGGATGAGATAGTAACGCTTGGACTGCTCTTGTACCGCTCGCTCACCAGCGTATTTACTCTCTCCATAGCGAGAGAGCGGGTTAGGAAGTGCCTCTTCATTATACCCTACTTGAGCGGAGCCACCCCCACAGCACCCACCGCCGCAGCAGCCTGTCTCTGCTTTATTTTTTTCCAATGCTCCGTCAAAAACATAGTCCGTTGAGTAGTGTACCAAAAGAAATCCCCGTTTCACACTCAATCCAGCCAGAAACCCTGGCACATCTCGATTGAGTATCAATGCCCTTTCGAATTCAGTATCATCCTTTTCACAGGCATCCACAGCATTGTAGGCAGCGGCATTGATGACTATATCTGGAGCCAGAGTAGTAATCTTTCCCTCTAACACCACAAAATCGGTGATATCGACATCGTTCTTGTCCCAGGCCGTCACGGCATAGCCATCATCTGCGGCAAAAACTCGGAACAATTCCTGTCCCAACATACCCAGACGCCCCAGTATCAAAATCTTCTTTTTTTCCATGATTTCTCTTTTTCAAGCCATTATCTTCGTACCCTTCCATTGTACCAAAAAACACCTCATTCGGGAAAACTAGCCTTTACTCAACTGGGAAGCAAACGTAGTCCCTCCCTGCAGCCCGTGAGCATGCGTTTCAAAAGGAATACCATAAACTTTTCCCCAAAGATCAACTTCAATAGCCTCTCCGCCATGCAAATGAATGATGAGATACTGGTGCGGTGAAAAAAACCAGATCTGCGTCCAGTGCGCTTCTATATCCTCTGCAGCAAACTGTCCACTCGCTACCAAGAGCATCCGCAAGAGATAGTTCATATGGTTACAGTGGAGAAAACCATTCTTCTTCCACAGTGTCCCAATATCCGTAATGAAGAATCGATCCAGCCGAAGAAAAATGAGCAAGCGGTAGCCGCGATACTTCTTTGCGAGCACTTCATAAGCATACTCGAGTGCTTCTTTCTGATTTTCTATGACAGCAATCTTACCTACAAGCAATTTCATTTCCTCCGGCAAAGCTTCTTCTCCAGGGGTGAGTGGTCTCTTCAGAAACTGATCAACAATGAATCTCCAATCGTCACACTCCATATAAAAAACATTAATTCTCAATACCTTTTCAGTATACACCATCCTCCATCACATACTCATCTTTAAGCGGTCGCTTAAAGATGAGTATGTACAGAAAACACAGGAAATCACTCCTGTTTTCCCAACGTAAACTTTTTTCGGAGCCAAGCATCATTTTCAATATCACCAGCCACAATATACACCAATTCCTTCCCCGCTTTATACTGTGTCTTCAGAAGAGTAATCACCGCCTCGCACTCGTACGGGTATACCCACACACTCTCTTGCAGTTTCTCAAACCCAAAGGCTTTCATACTTGTCCTAATACGATCACGAGCATAACGCCGCTTCTCCTCAATATCAAAAATAACGATTCTCCATTTCTCATCCCAACGCCCACCCTTGATGCGCTTTTTCCGTAGTTGGTAGCCAAGAAGCTCTTGTTGTCCTTTTTCTGTGAGGTATACTCTCACTTCACCGGCCCTCACAGAAATCTGCACCATCCCCCGACGTTCCAAGCTTTTGAGTGTTCTCCGTATATATGATGGCGTCTGGTATCGACTCGCAATCAAGCGCTCGTACCCACGGAAAATTTTCACTGCTTGAAAAACCCCGGGTGCCGCCATACCAACACCAAGAACACCGACAACCGCCAAGGAGCCCAAAATTATCTTGGCAATCAATCCATAGGGAATTTTTCTTCCTGCCTTATCGCCCCCCTGTTTCTTTTTCTGTACT
Source organism: Candidatus Moraniibacteriota bacterium (assembly GCA_030690925.1). GTDB lineage: Bacteria > Patescibacteriota > Minisyncoccia > Moranbacterales > UBA1568 > UBA1568. The sequence continues at coordinate 3,034 of JAUYFO010000073.1, read as the reverse complement.
TCGCTTTTCTCTTGCTCCGCTTCTTTTTTCTGATTTTTTCTCTGAGTTTTCATAATTTTATCACATACTCATCTTTAAGTGACCGCTTAAAGATGAGTATACTATAAAAAAGCCTAGATTGGAGGGTAGCAGCGGCTGGTAGATACTAATTAAGAAAACTGGAGAAATCGTGAGTTGATCCTTCGGTCATATCAACGTATTTCATACCAAGTGGCTCCAGAAGCATGGTCGAGATACGACGCGTTGGACCAAGTTGATGTTCTTGACGAAGCATGCCATCATGCACCGGAAAAACCACTTTTGGCTTGATGGTTTTGGCATATTCGATCGCTTCTTCCAGCTTCATCCATGGCCCGGCTACTGGCAGTGCCAGGATCGTAATGTCTTTCTCTGGATTATGAAAAGAGTCTCCCGGGTAGAAAAGCGTCTCATCAATAAAAAATCCCGTATTCTGCACTTTTGGTAGGTCATGATGGATACGGGCATGTTCGCTGCTACAACTTTCGATGCTGACACCCTTAACTATCTTTTCTTCACCGTCGGCGATGAGTGTATGGGTGATGCCCGCTTCTCCAAGAATCTTCCCTACCCCTGTATGAGAAATCACCTGAGCCTGAGGATTCCTCAGCAGAATCTCTTTCAGAGCATCAACATGCAGATGGTCTTGGTGCTCGTGAGTAATGAGAATCACGTCTATCTCCTCCGCTTTTGGCGTCACATTATAATTCCCTGGATCTGTGAGTATCCACAGTCCTTTTACCTCGATCAACAAGCAGCAGTGGCCAAATTTCGTAATCTTCATATGTCTAGCACTATTTTTCGAGTTTCAAAAATTCTCCTTCACTCACCACTTCAATCTGGTCATCAACGATTTTTAGGACAGAGCTATCGTCAAGAGCATAGAGCGGGTAATCAAGGTTTTGATCAACAGTCCTCTTAATAATATCTTCCTTTACCCGAGAAAAATAAGGTGAGTTAAGATGAGGCACAAAGTGACATGATACCAATCCGAGAGATGGTGTTACCTCGCCAGTAAAAACTTCTTCCGGATAGATAACATTCAAAAGTTTCTGATCAAGAGACTGTGCGACAACCATACTGCCAGCGCTGATGCCTATATACACTTTCGTTTCTAGGAGCACTGGCAGAATTTCTGCCAGACCGGAAGTTACCATTACTTTCGCAAGGTATTGCTCATCGCCGCCACCAAAGCAGAGGACATCGGCAGCTTCGAAACGAGGCAACCAATTATCTTTCGGCACGGCAGAGATGTCCACGATATCAATCGACTTGAAGCTGCGACTTTTAAAAGCATCCATGCCATCTATCAACCAGCCTTTGTCATCTGCCACAAGATTAGCCGCTGTCGGAATAAAGGCTACCGACGTTTCACTAGCCGGTTTTCCTACTAATTCCAATAATGCCTGCTCGATAGAGGCGTTAGTTATCCCAGATGATGTAAGAAGGAATTTCATAATAATATCTTAGCGGTTTTCGTATTGCTTGACGTAGTACTTCTGGTAGTCGCCTGATTTCACATTCTTCCACCAGGTTTCATTTTCTTGAAACCAGGCAACAGTTTTAGTGAGACCTTCTTCAAGAGTCACTTCCGGCCGCCAGCCGAGTTCACGTTCGATCTTGCTATAATTGATGGCGTAGCGCCGGTCATGACCAGCACGATCTTTCACGTATTCGATGCTACTTTCATCTTTGCCAAGGAGTGCGAGTAACTTCTTGACAATCCAAATATTTTCTTTTTCAGCGTTCCCTCCAATACAGTAGGTCTCGCCCAGCTTGCCCTGATGGATAATGAGGTCGATGGCCCGACAGTGATCTTCTACATAGAGCCAGTCCCGCACCTGGAGACCATCGCCATAGACTGGGACAGATTTTCCCTCCAGTAGATTAGTAATAGCCAGCGGAATCAATTTTTCCGGAAAATGATACGGGCCATAGTTATTGGAGCAATTCGAAATCGTTATCGGGAGACCGTAGGTATGAAAGTAGGCGCGCACGAGATGATCCGATGCCGCCTTGCTCGCACTGTACGGACTACGAGGATCGTACGCTGTGGATTCATCAAACGGCGCATCGGCAGTGCCGAGCGCCCCGAACACCTCATCAGTTGAAACGTGGTGAAAACGCTTGTTGTGTTTGCGAGCCGCCTCCAGCAACACATATGTCCCATGGACATTGGTCAGAACAAACACTCCCGGATCTATGATCGAACGATCGACGTGTGATTCGGCAGCGAAATGTACTATGATATCGCATTCTGCCACTAATGTTTCTACCAGCTCGATATCATTAATATTGCCCTTCACAAAACGAAAATGTGCATTCTCCTCGACCACTTTCAGATTCTCCAAATTCCCAGCATACGTCAGATCATCAAGCACCGTCACCTCATCTTCTGGATGAGTTTTTAATAGGTAATGGACGAAGTTTGATCCGATAAATCCAGCTCCGCCGGTGACCAAAAGTTTCATATTACGAAAAGTTATGATGTAAACGCGTCATCCTCTGCCACATCGGCCAGGAGTGGATGTTGCTGATCTTTTTGTGAAACTATTGGGGTTTCTGTTCCCCACGCTATCCCCAATACTGGATCGTTCCAGAGTACTCCCCGATCATGTTCCTTAGAGTAAACGTTGGTACACTTGTAGGAAAAGAGTGTATCGTCTTCCAGCGCCAAAAAACCATGAGCAAAGCCAATTGGTATCCAGAACTGACGATGGTTTTCGTAAGAGAGTTCTACTACGACGTGCTGGCCGAAGGTCGGAGAACCAAAACGCACATCGAGAGCAACATCAAGCGCCCGACCACGCAAGACCTGCACTAGCTTCCCCTGCCCAAACGGTGGCGCCTGATAGTGCAACCCGCGCAGCACCCCTTTCTTGGAGTTCGAGAGATTGTCCTGGACAAAATGTTCCGTAATACCCAGCGCCTCCTGGTAACGCTTCTCCTGAAACGTCTCCATGAAAAATCCCCGCTCGTCAGCAAAAACGTCCGGTTCAATAATGAGCAGCCCCTT
>JAUYFO010000047.1 GCA_030690925.1 Candidatus Moraniibacteriota bacterium | reverse complement strand
TAACCGAGGCAATAGCGGCGATGAAGGAGCGTGTGAAGAGTCAGGCTGCTTCGGATATACCAACTGATCCAGAGATTTTGGAACAAGGAAAATTCGAGGATGCCATGAGGGAGTCTTTGAGAAATTTCAGGGAACTTCCTAACGGGGAGGATATAGTGAAGAAAATCGAAGATTTGCTTATAGAAGAATCACGGGAGTTTCATGAAACATTTCCTGAAAAAGTTAGGGAGCAAAATTTTCGTCTTTCTAGTAAGGTAGATTTACAGAAGTTGTTTTCTGAAGAGTTTCTAGCTATTATCGAGGAAAAAATCGTCAAAAAGCTCTTAGAGCAGAAAAAAATTTCGACTGAAGACGAGGGAAAGAAACTCTTTTGGGCTATCGAATGGAATTTGCGTCAAGGTGATATAACGAGATAAATGAAGATTATGCCTGAGCAGGAGGGACAACAACAAAAATATATACCAGTTCATCAGCGCTTAGCAATTGCACGCGAACTGGCATCGAAAATGGGTCTTCGCCTAGATGACCTTGCCCTTGATTTTGGGGTGGAGGCTGGCCCAGCAATGGTTGTTGCGGTTGATACTGCGGGTACCCCCGATGATTCTGCCACTCAGACTGTAGATGTTCAAGCATCAGGAGTAAAAAATGTGAGAAGAAGAAAGACTCCGCTTGTCGCGTCTACTGCTGTAGCTGCGCAGCAGCCGGGAGCGACTGATGGTACTTCCTCTCCCGGTGATGACTTGCCAGCGAAACACTACAGAATAAATCAAAAAGCAGAGGAGAAAGTTCGTTTTGCTGCTGGCGCTCTCGCTCATCCAGACAATGCCCCACCCGATGCTGCACCCGTGGTTGTTCCTGCTCCACCAGACAACACTCTACCACCAGAAGTCAAAAAAATATGGACGGTAGGAAGTCTTTTGAATGAGATACAGGATGGTACGGAATTTTTACTAAAAAGTCCAAACGATCCAGAGAGAACACAGTTTAGGTATCGAAGAGATGGAAATGACATTGTGAATAAAAATAGTAAGGTTATGACGGCGCAGACTCTCAATCGTCTTGAAAGGGGCTGGACATTGGAAAAAGAAATAAAGGCTGCGACTGCAGTAGCTGCTCTTACTCCCGATGCAACCACGTCTACACCTTCAGATGCTACCGTTGCGCCAGGAATTGCGGAAGTAAAGAAGGGGGAAAACAAAGAGCTGGGAGCTGAACAATATGACGAGCTGCGCCAGGGGGATATGTGGTTGCTTAGGAATGTGGATGGGAGCATTCGAAAAAAAATAGAGGTTATTTGGTTTAATGAGACGATGAAGGATGCGCCATCCTATATGAAAAAGGGCAAGCGCGTCTCTATCACGACGACAAGAAACACCACTCAGAGTCCCAAGACCGAAGCAATGGATCTCGAAGATTTCCGCAGCATGCTTCGTGATGATGGATACACCCTGGAAACGAGGGGAACAAAAAGTGAGCGAGAAATTTTCAATGAAGGGAGTAGAGACGATGATGATTTTTATTTAGTAGGAGGTCTTGACCCTGTTCAGGAAAGAATAGATAATCTTCGTACAATAGTGGGTGAGAGGCGATTGGAGTACGTGACCAGAGATTACAATCAGAACTCTACTTGGAAGAAGCTGAAAAACTTTTTTGGAAAATCACTTGATGGAGGGCAATCTGATACTGATACAAAGGCAACTTTTGCGACTTATAGGCTGGCTCTGACCAAGCTTCAGGAAGCAGAGTTAGAACAATTGAAGGCATCAGGGCTTTCAGGAAAACCACTTCAGGAGAGGATGGGTCAGATGCTCAAATATTACCAACTTGATGAGGCGGCAAGACTGTTTGAAACTCGTAATGAAATAAAAATTGAAAGCAAAAACTGGGGGCAACGTGTTATTTTGGCAGCGGAAAACGTTGGTCGTTGGTATAATAAACTCCCTCGTTGGGAGAAATATGCTTTGGCAGGAATGTGTTTGGGAGCTGGAGTTTTTGGTGGGGCAGCAGCCGGCGGCGGGTTGGTGGTAGCGCGCCGAGTTCTCAGTGGCGCTGGTCTGGCTGTGGCGATAGATGCTGGTATCGAGCAGTGGCAGGAGAAAAAAAAATTAGCAGCCTTTGAGGTTGAAAAGGAGCGGAACTTTAAGCTCTTGGGAGAAATACAAGAAGATGGCGGCGACCTCGGTGCTGTTCTCGGTAGTCTACTCAAAGAAAAATTTGATTCTTTGGGATCTCAATTTCAGAAACAGAAGAGAGATGCTCTCTGGAGGAGAACGGTGGCCTGGGGTGGAGCTGGCGCGGTGGTTTTTGGGGGGAGCTTTCTGGCGTCTGAAATAAAAGAGGCCATACAAGACGGTAGTTCAGTGACAAGTGGCTCTGGGAGAATCATTTCTGTTCCGGGGGTGACAGAGTCGTCGGAAGCGGCTGCTTCGGCCCCAATGAATCCCGCTTCAGATTCTTTGAACATGGTAACGCCCCGTTCAGCGGTGATACTGGAAACTCCTGTCTCAAGTGGCGGGGCTTCAGTGGGGGAGACCAATCCTCAGTGGCATCTTCCACACGACGTTGCCCCAGGCACTTCTGAAACTCCGATGACTGGTGGCCGGCCGATTATGGTGGACCATACAGCGGGGCCTGGCACGGAGACAGTGGCTGCGAAAGTCGAAGCGCTGCGTGAGCAGTACGAGGTGACCAAGCTTGATGGCAAGAAGGGGCTGTGGGGTGTGCTCGAGAGGCGGTTGCCAGAAGGCTTACCCAAGGGAGACAAGAGCCGTGTGATTCAGTCCCTGGAAAACGCTATGCGGGCGAAGCTCGATGCTTTGTCGCCAGCCGAGCGGGCAGCAGCAGGATTCCATGGCAATCTGCCCAGTGGTAAAGTCAATCTGGACCTGATCCGCCCAGGAGACACAATTAACTTCAACTCACTGTTGACGCAAAAAGAGATAGAAGACGTGCTTGATGGCAAGTCGATAGAGGGATCGGATGGTGTCCCAAGGGCTGGTCTTTCGCCGATCGATCAGAACATCATTGATCGGGGCGAAGTACCCGTTTCGGCTGGGCCGACAGCCATGGATCAGGCGGTATTTGATAATTTTGTGGAGGAAGTCAGTGTCGATAAAGTTGACCCTAGAATTGGTCTGGAACAGGCCGTAGCGGTGGAAAACTTCGACAAGCTCATGGATACCAAGGCCTTTTT
>JAUYFO010000040.1 GCA_030690925.1 Candidatus Moraniibacteriota bacterium | reverse complement strand
CCAATAACTGATAAGCCGCCTCCAGGACATCGAGGTGATGCTCCCGCGAGAAAACTGTCCAACGATCGAGCGTCGCTTTACCAATACCACGCTTGGGTTCGTTGACAATCCGTTCCAATGACAAAATATCTCGTGGATTCTGCAGAAGCTTCACATAGGAAATGACGTCTTTAATTTCCTTGCGCTGATAAAACTTCAGCCCCCCGACGATGCGATAGCTGATCGAGTGACGGAGAAACATTTCTTCCACCATGCGTGACTGGGCATTGGTTCGGTAGAGCACCGCAAACTCACTGGCCGTGCGTCCCTTTTTCATTTCCTCTTGTATCGTCTCGGCGACGAAACGTGCTTCTGCTTCTTCATCCTCCGCGGGACAGAGTGTGATCAATTCCCCGGTAAGCGTGTCGGTCCACAATTTCTTGTGACGTTGATGGATATTTTTTTCGATTACCCCCGTAGCCGCATCAAGAATGATCTGAGTGGAACGGTAGTTACGATCCAGCGTGATGACCGCTGCCTCCGGATAGTCTTTTTCGAAATTGAGAATATTACGGATATCCGCCTGGCGCCAACCATAGATCGATTGGTAGTCGTCGCCGATGACAAAGATATTGCCATGTTTCTTGGCTAAGAGATGCACCAGCGTATACTGTAACGAGTTGGTGTCCTGATACTCATCAACCATGACGTACTGAAAAATATCCTGGTATTTTTCCAGAACCTTTGGATGGTCTTTGAACAACTTTACGGTAAGCGCAATTAAATCATCAAAATCCAAAGCGTTCGTTTCTTGTAACTGTTTCTGATAGCGGGTGTACACTTTGGCGGCCAATTCTTCGTAGTAACTCCCCGTCTCTAGCATATACTGCTCCGGGTCCATCTGAGAATTCTTGGCCTTGGAAATAGCTTCCAAGAGCGAACGTGGCTTGATCTGGTCCGGATCCATTTCCAGTTCCTTCATGGTCTTCTTCACAATCGACTGCTGGTCCTGGTCATCGATGATGTTGAAATTGCGATTGTATCCCAATACTTCGATTTCCTGGCGCAGGATCTTGGCGCAAATGTTGTGAAACGTCCCGATATGCGGTGGCAACGCCACGTCCCCATACTCGGCTGCTTCGCTCTCCCGAAGCAGTTTCTCGATACGCTCGCGCATTTCCTGGGCCGCTTTGTTGGTAAAGGTCACGGCTAGGATATGCTCGGGGTTGACCTTTTTCTCATCAATCAGGTAGGCGATGCGGTGGGTCAGGGTCTTGGTCTTGCCCGATCCCGCCCCAGCCAAAATAAGCACCGCCCCGTCGGTCGTCAGTACCGCTCGCAACTGCTCTGGATTGAGCCCCTTCTCCCAAAATTTCATGCTTGTATTCAAAATAACAGGTATTCACCCCAGGGCAAGCCCTCCACTCAAAAACGAACTGCTGTTCGTTTCTTTCCGCGGCAAGCCGCGGGGTATTTCACCTGATTTTACCGGCACTGCGTTCGGAAACGAAAGCTCGTCTGCCTTCGGCACGGCAAGCTTTCGCTTCACTCACTTCGTTTGGTAATAAAATCTTCTCAGCAGATTCCTATTGTAGCATTCCAACACCTTTCTAAAAAGGGTCTCTCTACACAGTGTCAAAGTTTAATAGAAATGTCATAGGGTCTCTATACAAAGTAATAGTACCAAAAAAAATATCCCTCCCATCTTCACCGTCGTATTACCAACCACACGACCGTGTGGTTGGTAATTTACAGATAATAGAGAAAATTCTTTATCATCTGATTTTTGATTTGAAAAATTTCCGCTGAAGCGCCTGTTCATTGTCGATTTTTTTAACCGTCAAAATACGAACATACTCTTTGGCACTATACAGATCTACCAAACATGCAATCTCTTTCTCACACGGATATGGAAAGACAAAGACACTCTTTTGTAATTCTTTAAAACCAATTGCTTTCAAGTGGTCTCGAAGGATATTACGAAAACGAGCGTGTTTTTCAGGAACATCAAACATAACTACTCTCCACAGTGTATCCCATTGTTTCGGTTTCAATACTTTGATACCCTTACCAAAGATACTCCAATACTTGGCTTGGTGTCGTCCCTCTTCTGTGAGTTCCAATATGATAGTTCCGTCTTTTCGCTTTCTTTCTACTAGCAGTTTGTTCTGACACAAGGAGCGAAGAGAGCGTCTGAAATTACCTTGATTTATCCGTTTCCATTCTTTTCCCAGTGTTCGTAACAATCCCCAGGACGACGTGGGTGACGAAGAAAAAGCCAATCCTACTCCCGTCAAACAAATGAGAAGGATTTTTTGCTGCACTGGTCCGATTCGTTTCAACATATGTGTTTTTTATTTTATACATGTTATTTTCTTTTTACACATTATATCACGAAATACACGACCGTATACTTGGCGATTTTATAATATATATGTATATGAAGAGAAAAAGAAAAGCCACACTTACCATTTGGCTTGTGTGGCTGGTTTACTCTACGATCCCAAGAGTTCGAGGCCAAGGACGATTGCTTTCTCCCAGTCCTTGTTATCAAGCACCACCGGAATCCTCCCTTTGAGATGGCTTTTCTCGAGCGTCCGAATGAGCCGGGGCATAAATGGCAGGTCGTGATGATCAGTATCGCTACAGACTACCACACTGATCCCCCGCTCAATGGCCTCGATCACCACCTGCAGACCATTCATGTTCTCCTTTTCTCCCTTCCTTTGTGGGAACATGAGGTCCGTCAGGATAAGCGTTTTCTCGAACTGCATCCCCTCCTGGAAGGGTGGCGCATACTGCAGAAAACCATCCAGGTTATCAGCAGTGAAGATGAGCGAATCCCAACAAGGGATGAGTCGTGTACCCAGGAACTTTTCGAATATATCGTTCGCACACTCTATAGGAGCGCCGCCTCGGGTGAGACTAAGTGCGCTCATAACTGCCGCCAAAGCCTTCTCTTGCTCTTCTGGCTTGTCTTCGACGATGATGATACAGGTTTTCATGTTTCTCTCCTTGGGTTGTTGAAAATGAACTGGATCAAGTTACTCTGGGTTTCCCCTCTTAACTTGACTATGCATTATACTCCAAAAATGCTACTTTGTCAATAATATAATCTAAATTTAAACAAGTTTTATATCTCTTTTTGTCTTTTATAAGGCTTTTATAAAGGTATTTTCCATTTTTACTATAATAGTTGTCAATAATATTGACTACTATTATAAAAGAAGGTATCATAAAAACATGGAGCATTTGATTGAACCACTCAAAAACCTCGGATTGACTGACAAAGAGGCCCGCATTTACCTGGCGTTGCTTCAGGTTGGCCCTGCTACTCCCTATCAGATAGCCAAAAAAGCTCAGATTAAGCGTCCGACGGCCTATGTCATTGCTGAAGAGCTGGTCGAAAAGGGCCTGATTGTTCATATCCCAGGAGAAAGCCCTCGTCGCTATATTGCTCGTACCCCCGACAGTTTTTTTGAAGATGCCGAAAACAAGCTTTCTCAAGCCAAGCATATCCTGCCAGAACTCCGCTCACTCCAAAAGGGGGTGGAGGAAAAGCCTAGTATTCTCTATTTTGAGGGAGTAAACGGCATAGAACTGGCCTTGATGCATCGTGTCAAAGAGCTCCATAATACTGAGGTAGTGGGGTTTTATGCCGATGCTGCGCTTGTGAGCCCATCACTCCTTGGTACCACAGAAGCATACAACCAATATCGGGTACGACACCACATCACTTCCCGTGGAATTGTCACCGATACTGAGGAGCTCCG
>JAUYFO010000030.1 GCA_030690925.1 Candidatus Moraniibacteriota bacterium | reverse complement strand
GCAGGTGACTGTCTGGTTGCTGGCCACGCTTGATACTACGATAGGGTGAAGCTTCCGATCTTTGGTAAGGAAATCAAGATAGTATCCTGGCATCGGCTGTATGAGGGGCCGCTTGGTGCCTTGCTCAATGAGGTAGTAGGTGTTGGTATCTTGATCAAAAAGAAGCGTGCCATCGGGATGGGCGGCCCAGAGGAGAAAAATGCGACCACGTTTGTATATACCCAGTTCTTCTTCACTGACCGGGATGACATCGGCGAAGTTGTATCCCAGGGCGAGAAATATTTCAGCGCTGCCGACGGGACGAACTTCGGTGTCGCTCACAACAATGAACACGCCGGTGGCATTGGAAAGGAGTGATCCGACCCGGAAGCCGAGCCATGTTTCCGATACGGGATGGCTGTCTAAAAGGGTGGAGTCAAAGGTAGTGGCAGCATGTTCTTTCGGGGCACGCGACAAGAAAGCTTGTTCACTGACGAACGGGTAGAAGACATCATCCCTCAAAACATAATAGGTGCCATCTATGAGATAGGTTGTTTCTTGATATGGGAAATAGGAAATCTTTTCACCGGTGGGATAAAAGAAGCTTTGATAGGAGCGGCGGAGTGAGAAGCGGAGTGTTTCGGGAGTGAGAGAGTTTTTCTCGAGGGCGGCCGTGATAGAGACCGAGGAGAAGTCACCGAGTACGGCGGTATTGGCTACCAAGGTACCACCCTGTTCGATCTTGCCATTGGTTCGGGGGGTGTTTTCTGTGGAGCGGGGATTGGTAATAGCGTTTTTGCTGGAACTGGGGGAACGGAAATCAAAGGACTGATTGACCGTCGGGAAGAAAACACGCAGGGCAAAGAAGATGGTGATGTTCACAATAACCAGGTAAAGCAGAGCGCGTAGAATGGTATAGCGCTTGTGCCAGGCGGGCGGAATGGGAAGTGGTGTGGGGAGTACCATGGGTCTTAGTAGACTTGGAAAAGGATATTGGTGGTTTCGGTTGTCATTGGAAGCGGAACGCGGAAAGGAGCGTTTTCTCGCAGGGAGAGGTTTTCTAGGTGTTTCAAAGAAAAGGTCACTGATTGTTTGAAGACGAGGCGATCGCCAAAGACGGCCGCATAGCGCCCTTGTGTTTCTTCGGGTACCAGCAGATAGACACGTTCAAAGTGGGAGGTATCAAGCGCCGCGAGGTCGTAGGGGTTGAAGAAGTAGACCGTGTTTTTTCCGTAGAGGAATGATCCGGGACCAGAAAGCATGGCGAACCCATCACCGGTAGCGCTGCGATCCACCAAGACGAGATCCTTGTCCGAAAAGATATCGGTCACGGTACGGATCTGTTCTTGTAGTCCACGATTTTCGGCAAAGGTCAAGGTGGCGCTCCAGGCTGGGTATTGGAGCATGATCAGACTAAGAAAAACTAGGCTGGCGAAGAGGAGCCTGTTGCCGCGAGGTGCCACAAGGGGAAACTGCTGGTCTTTGGCAAAGAGTAGTGCAATACCGAGGACTGCGGAAAAGAGCAGGGTTGGGAAGAGTGAAAAGAGATAGCGGCGCAGCATCCAAGGGTGGTCGGGAGTGATACTGGGGTGAAAAAGGTAGAGCAGGGTCGGAAGAGCGATAACGACGGGAATCAGCAGGAGCCAGTGTTTTCTTTTGAGGAAGAGGAGTATGCCAAAAAATCCCAGGAGGGTGATGGCGAGTAACCCGTAGAGAAAGAATAGCGACCCGAGACCGTAGGAGCCAGTGATGACGGGATTTTCAGCGATGGCTGGGCCGGTGAAGCTGCGAAGGAATTTGAAGAGGGCCTTGCCGATCATCTTGTAGTAGGGCAGGTTGAGGAAGAGGTCACGGAGCAAGAAAAAGGTGAAGAGGATGACAGGAATAACGATACTTTTCCATGGATAGGTGCGCAAAAGGGTGCGTGTGTGGGGGTGGAGAGCGATGAGGGCTAGACTGAGAAGCAGAAACAGGAAACCCTCGATGCGGGTGAAGGCAAAGAGGCTACCGGAAAGCAAGATGCCAGCATAGAAGAGAAATTTACCCTCGCGGAAAAAAAGGATGAGGTTGTAGGCGAGAAAGACGAAGAGGAAAACAGCCAGGTTTTCTGACAGGGTAATCTTGGCAAACCAGGTGGGGAGAAACGAAGTCATGGCCAGGGCCAGGCCAGCTAGGGCATAGTAGGGATGGACGAAGAGGCGCAGCAGTTGGTAGAAGAAAAAGAGAAAGAGAAAGAGCAGGAGTGTGTTACCTAGTGCGAAGCCGTGGAGGCCGAAGAGCGAGACAAAGCTCGCAAGCCAGGCGGTGTAGCCGAGGGGAAATTGGGAAAGCAGATAGCCTTCTTTGGTGTAGGCGAAGCCAGGGAAATTGAGTGCGGACCCGGGGCCATAGATTTGGAAGAAGCTGTCACTCCCTGGGGTGGAGAAGGCGAGCTCGGTGTTGGTGGCCAAACGGTAGGCGGCTTCGGCGATAGAGCCCTGATCACGACCAGAGAAAAGAGTTGGCTCGGTGAAAGAACCGATGAAAATGGCGTAGACGAGAGTGACAACGAAAACAAAGCGCAAATCAAGAGGGGTGTGGCGGAACAATTTCCAGAGAATAAACACCGTGAGCGCCAAAAACAGGGCGAAGCCGGTAGCGATGAGCGGGAAGAGAAAAAGGCTGCCGAGAGTGAGTGCCAGAGCGAACCAACCAAAAACCACGAAAGAGAGTCCGAACAAGGCAAGTAGGGTATCGGTTTTGTGGAGTGGAGGGAGTTTCATATCATTGCCAGTATACCCCGAAAGGGATCGTTCTTTCAATCGGGCGGGCTTCATTCTGTCGTTTGCTATTGGCTTCTCTCAAGGTTACAATAGAGGTAATTAATCATTTTCTGGAACATGAAAATACTCGTGGTGGCACCGACTCCGTTTTTTTCTGACCGGGGAACGCATATTCGCATTCTCGAGGAAGCTTTGGCTATGGAGCGGCGTGGGCACGAGGTGACCATCGCTACTTACCATATTGGTCAAAATCTGCCAGAAAGCCTAGGTAGTCATATCGATGTGCGGCGTATCAGGCGCCTACTTTTTTGGTACAAGAAATTGGAAGCGGGCCCGGATTGGCAGAAAGTCATTCTTGATCTGCTCTTGATCAAGAAGGTATTTTTCTTGGCACGCACCAAGCGGCCAGATATTATTCACGGACACCTGCACGAGGGAGCACTCATCGCCTGGATTGTCCAAAAGATGTTGTTTTGGCGGGGTATCAAAGTGGTGGTGGATTTCCATGGCAGTCTGACCAAGGAGATGGTGTCGCATCGCTATCTGCGGGCGACCGGCTTGGAGCGTTTCTTTCGCTTCATCGAACATCGGATTGACAATATGGGTGATGCAGCGGTCGCTAGCTCATGGAACAATGCCAAGGAGATCAAGGCCGTGCGGGCTTTGGGCGAGGTGGCGGTGCTGCTTGATGGCACACGTCTCTCCATGTTCGAGGGCTTGCCCTTCAAAGAAGATATCCGCAAAGAATACAGCGTGCCAGCGGAAGCAGTGGTTGTTACCTACACTGGTGCTTTTATTCGGAACAAAGGGATTCATCTTTTTCTTGAGGCCATGCCACAGATTGCGGCAGAGTATCCGCAAGCGTACTTCATCCTGGCTGGATTTCCACTGGATTTGATCGAGCATGATATTCCTACCCATCTGCGATCGAGAGTCACAATCATCAGTCCGTCGCCCTACTTTGCTTTGCCGCGCATTCTTCGTATGAGCGACATCGGGGTGGATCCGAAAGATGAGGTGACTCGGGAAGCCAGTGGCAAGACACTGCAGTACATGGGAGCAGGACTGCCGGTGGCTTGTTTCGATACCGGGAATAATCGGGAGTATCTGGGGGCAGGTGGATCGTATGCCGAGGCCACTACGGCTGCCGCTCTGGCTCTGGCCATAGGTAGGTTGATCGGAGATGCCCTGCTTCGGCAAGAGAGTGGTAGGATAAATAGAGAACGGGCCGCCCAGTTTAGTTGGGAAAAAAATGCTGAAATGGCGGAGCGTATTTACAATAATATTCTTGGAAAATGAACCTACTGCTTATCAAAATTGGCAAGGCCTGGAGCGTGCTGCGGCGTGATGGTTTGTGGCGCGGGTGCAGGCGGGTTCTTGTGGCATTTTTTGGTTTGTTTCGCCTAGTGGCTCCCGGAGATGTACTCTTCATTTCCAACGGGGTGGGTGATAGTGCCCGTTATCGAACGACCAATGTAGCCGAGGAGTTGCGCCAGCAGGGATTTGCCGTAGCGACGACCGTTCAAGACAATCCCTTTCTTTCGTCATATGCCAAAAAATTTTCCATTTTCGTTTTTCATCGAGTACTCTATACGTCAGCAGTAGCCAAACTTATAGAGCGTATCAAAAAGGAAAGAAAAGAGATTATTTTCGAAACAGATGACCTGGTGTATGATCCGCAATTTCTCCAGCATATGGATTACTATACCAAGATGAATGCCTGGGAAAAGAAATTGTATGAGCATGGTGTCGGGGGTGAAATTCTCGCTGATCCATATGTTCGTATAGCTACGACAACAACCACCTATTTGGCCGATAAGCTGCGCGAAAAGGGCAAGCAGGTTTTTGTGGTGCGGAACAAACTTTCCAAAGCTGATGCCAAACTCGCTGATGAATTGCTGACTACGCGGCCGGCCCTGTCTACCAGTCAAGATGGATCGCTCATCCATCTGTGTTATTTATCAGGAACGCCGAGTCACAACAAAGACTTTGCTACTATCACGCCAGTGTTGGTTACTCTGCTTGGCAAATATCCACAGCTGCGGCTGGTACTGGCGGGGCCGCTTGACGTTGCCGATAGTCTCCATCAGTACGCCGCGCAGATTGAACGGTTGCCATTTTTGTCGCGTCGGGAATACTTTGCTAAGGTCGCGG
>JAUYFO010000027.1 GCA_030690925.1 Candidatus Moraniibacteriota bacterium | reverse complement strand
TAGGGATTAAGGTAGATAAGCAGACGATTGTTTTGGAAAAAGCCCTCAAAGAAGTGGGTGTTTTTTCGCTTACGGCTGATTTTGGGCATGGAGTGAAGACCAACTTTGACGTTGTCATAGAATCTGAGTAGACAGTAAGTATAGTACGCTATTTAACAAGAGCCGCCCCACTTCTTCCTGGTAGCGGCTCTTTCGCTGTAAATAATCTTTTTCTTCCACTATGGCAAAACAAAAAATGAAGCGCGCTAAATATATTTTCGTCGTGGGGGGAGTTATGAGCGGAGTAGGTAAGGGGATTGCCACTTCCTCGATTGGCAAGATTCTCCAGGCGAGGGGCTTCAATGTGACAGCACTGAAAATCGACCCATATATCAACGTCGATGCCGGCACCATGAATCCGACGGAGCATGGGGAAGTGTTTGTACTGAAGGATGGCTATGAAACTGACCAGGACATGGGGAATTATGAGCGTTTTCTCAATATCGAACTGACTCGGGATAACTATATGACCACGGGATTGGTCTACAAGACGGTGATTGAGAAGGAGCGCAACCTGGAATATGCTGGTAAGTGCGTCCAGGTGGTACCCCATATTCCGCTCGAAGTGATTCGTCGTATCAAAAAGGCTGTACACCGTGCCAAGGCCGACATTGCGATCATTGAGATCGGTGGTACAGTGGGGGAATACGAGAACATTCTTTTCCTCGAAGCTATTCGTATGCTCAAGACCGAACAGTCGGAAGACGTCATCACGGCTATCGTGAGCTATGTGCCGACACCGTCGAAGGTAGGGGAAATGAAGACCAAGCCTACCCAGCATGCGGTACGGACGCTCAATGGCACCGGTATTCAGCCAGATATCATAATCGCTCGCGCTGATCGACCACTTGATGAGAAGCGTAAAGAGAAGATTGCTGTTTTCTGTAATGTGCGCAAGGAAGACGTCATCAGTGCTCCCGACGTGGAGAG
Source organism: Candidatus Moraniibacteriota bacterium (assembly GCA_030690925.1). GTDB lineage: Bacteria > Patescibacteriota > Minisyncoccia > Moranbacterales > UBA1568 > UBA1568. The sequence continues at coordinate 8,213 of JAUYFO010000027.1, read as the reverse complement.
TATCTATGATGTGCCGGTCAATTTTGAGAAAGATCACTTAAGTGACATCTTGCTTAAGAAACTGCACCTCAAGGCAAGGCAGGGCGAAGGCTTGGGGGCTTGGGAAAAACGGGTCAAGCGTATCAAATCAGCTGAAGGAATAGTAAAAATCGGTGTGGTGGGAAAGTATTTCAAGACCGGGGACTATGTTTTGAGTGACGCCTATATCAGTGTCATCGAGGCACTGAAGCATGCCGCCTGTGAGATCGGCCGCCAGGTAGAACTCAGTTGGATCGACAGTACGGACTTCGAAAGCGACACCAAAGTACTGAAAAGCCTGAGACGCTACCATGGCATTATTATTCCTGGAGGTTTCGGCAGTCGCGGCGTAGAGGGGAAAATACGGGCTGTCCAGTTTTGTCGTGAAAATCAGGTCCCTTATTTTGGCCTTTGTTATGGAATGCAATTAGCGGTCATCGAATACGCTCGTCACGTGGTGGGATTGGCAGAGTCTTCTACGACTGAGGTGAACCAGAAGACATCCCATCCAATCGTTGATATCATGCCGGAACAAAAAGAAAACCTACGGAAGAAAAATTATGGAGCCACTATGCGGCTTGGTCACTATGAAGCCAAGATTCTTCCCAAAACTCTGGCCGCTGCGGCTTACGGCACGACCAGTGTGCTGGAACGCCACCGTCACCGCTACGAGGTGAACCCGGAGTACGTGGAGCAACTCAAGGAGGCGGGGATGATTTTTTCAGCTACCTCACCCGACGGCGTACTCATGGAGATTGCTGAGTTGCCACAGAGCGAGCACCCTTTTTTCCTGGGTACCCAATTTCACCCAGAGTTCCAGTCATCACTCATGCAGCCCCACCCACTCTTTGTCGCTTTTCTCAAGGCCGCCGCTGTAAAGAAAAACCAGAGACCTCTATGAGGTAATTAAAAACCCACACTGTGAGAGTGTGGGTTTTTTGCGAGACGAAGGAAGTTTACTACTGTTCCTTCTTTTTCTCTGGGATAATGTTCACAAAGGTGCGCGAGACGATCTTGCCGGTAAAATCCTTGACTTTGCGGGCCTGGAATTCAACAAAACCGTTCATCATGGCAAAGAGAGTGTCATCTTCACCCCGCTTGACGTTCTTGCCTGGGTGAAATTTGGTACCGCGCTGACGGATGATGACATTGCCGATAGCAGCGACTTGGTTGCCGAAAATCTTGACTCCAAGGCGTTTGGAAATAGAATCTCGGCCAAGGGTGGTTGATCCACCTGCTTTTCTGGTTGCCATATGAGAGGGGTGCTTACAGGTTAGGGAAATTGCGATATACTGAATTTGAATATATCACGGCTAACAGTTTTGGTCAACCCCTCGTTAGAGAAATTACTACGAGCGACTAAAGTGGCGCCGAAGGCAAAGCGTTCTCTAACGGGGTCAGCCCCGCCAGATGATAAGTCTATGAAAGAACAGATAGGGCAGTGGTTTAGAGAGTATAAGGAGCGTCTACTGACGCTACTTGGTATTGTTTTGGTCGGGGTACTGTGTTTCGAAGCTGGATTGCTACAGGGGAAAATAACCACAGAAAAACCACTACAGCTTTCCCTTTCTCCGGTACCCACTCTAACTCCAAGCGAGGCAGAAGCGTCGCCCACAATCCAGGTGGTCGTGACACCTCCTTTTGAGTCGAGGGTGGCCCAGGTTGGCGAAAGTCAGTGTCTTTATGTCGGGAGTAAGAATTCGAACAAATATCATCTACCGACCTGTGCTGTGGCTAAGAGAATCAAACCGGAAAACAGGGTATGCTTTGTCTCCAAAGAAGCGGCGGAAGCCCGTGGTTATGTGCCAAGCTGTATCAAATAAATATCTTGTGGCATAATAGTGAAGGAACGACGATTTTCTTTCGCACCAAAAAAAACATGCACAACGAAAATCTGAAAAAAAATAAAATCCGACTTATCAGTCTCCTCTCTTTCGCCATCGGCTTTTTAGACGCTTTTTTTATTTACGTCCTCTCCACCTATTTCTCCGCCGTTTCTGGTACCAACAATGTCGGGGTCTTCTATTTTCTGGGATATAGTATCGTTTTGATCACTTTGTTTTATTTGCAGCCGCTGATTAGGCTTATGGGCAAGGTACGGATTCTGTACCTGTGTCTGGGGATAACCATCTGTGCTTCGGCAGTGCTGGTATCGGTTACCAATCCGTGGGTGGCCATGGCTATGGCCTTGGTTTTGATTGTGAGCACCAATGTCACTTGGGTGTCACTCGATATACTTTTGGAGAGTTTTTCTAAGGATCATTATTCCGGAAGTATCCGGGGGCTCTATCTGACCATCATGAATCTCGGTCTTCTGGCAGCGCCTTTTCTTTCGCTTGAGACCCTGGATCGTTTCAATTACGAGGGAATCTTTCTGGTACTGGTGTTCGGGTACATGATTGTCTTTCTGGTAGCACTTCTTGGTTTTCGTACGGACAATCGGGTTTTTCAGGAAAAACTTCGCCTGAGTTTCACGATCAAAAAGATGCTCGGCGAAAAAAATTTGTTTCGTATCTACGGGGTTTCTTTTGCCATGGAATTTTTCTACGCACTAATGATTATCTATACACCACTCTACCTCCGTTCTCTCGAGTATTCTTGGAGTGAAATCGGCACCATCTTCACCATTATGCTGGTGCCCTTCGTGCTGTTACAGTACCCACTAGGCATACTGGCTGATCACTATTTCGGAGAAAAGGAAATGCTCATTGTTAGTATCGCTATTGCCGCGCTTGCCACCCTAACGCTGCCATTTTTGGGTGCTGGGAACATCTTTGCCTGGGCTCTGGCGCTATTTATGACTCGGGTGGGTATCGCGGGGATTGAAATTCTCCGTGATTCTTACTTCTATAAGCAAATCGATGGGAATGACATGGATATTATTGCTTTTTTCCGCACTACTCGACCGTTGGCCAATATTTTTGGGGCCACCCTATCCATTCTCGTTCTTCTTTTCTTGCCGCTCGGGAGTCTTTTCTTTTTCGTGGCGGCCGTCTTGTTTGGCTCACTCGTAACAGCTTTTTACCTCAATGATACGGATAGTATGCGGGATCGGTTAAAAGCCGTTTCTTGAAAGCTGTTTTCTTGAAAAAAGCAGAGAAAAATGGTATGCTGGTGAGGAGATGGGCGTTTAAACCATTTCCTCTTTTGTTATTCTGGTGGTACAAATTTACGCGACTGCATCTATCAGCGGAAGAGAGGCCTGGTTTTTGTCTCATTGTTTGAAGTTATCACATTGGGTATGGCCTATCATGTTCATCTGGAGAAATTTGAAGGCCCCTTGGATTTGCTTTTGGCGCTTATTGAAAAGGAAAAGTTGGATATCACCGAGGTCAGTCTGGCTCAGGTGACGGATCAGTACCTCGCCTATATCCAGACGGAAGAAACGATTTCGCTTCAGAATCTAGCCGCCTTTTTGGCTATTGCCACTCGGCTCATTCTGATCAAATCACGAGCACTCCTCCCGATACTAGAGTTCAGTGATGAAGAAGAAGAGGCGATAGAGGATTTGGAATATCAACTGAAGGCCTACAGGCTTTTTCGTGAGGCTTCCCAAAAGTTAGGGCAGCTGTTCCTTGAGACGCAGAGCGCTGTGGTTCGGGAGAGTTTCCTTGGTATGGCCAGCGTGTTTTATCCGCCGCAAGGGATCACCAAGGAGGCGCTGCGCGAACACTTCGGGCATGTCCTAGGAGACACCCCTGTGTTTGAGGTTTTGCCGGAGGAAGAGATTGCACTCGTGGTGACGCTGGAAGAAAAGATTGCTGCCCTTCGTCAGACACTGGCCAAAAGAGTGGAGTTATCTTTTGCAGAGATTATTAGCAATACTTCTGACCGGGTGGAGGTCGTAGTTTCTTTTCTGGCAATGCTCGAACTGATCAAACAACGTTTCATCCATGTCAGACAAGAGCGATTTTTCAGCGAGATACATATTAAACGTTTGGTCTAACATATTCTATGTCGCACACAGCCGTCATGTCCGCACTCGAATCCTTGCTTTTTATTAGTGGTGAACCGCTGTCTTTGGCTCGTTTGGGAAAAATACTGCAGGTCTCGAAAGCAGAACTTACGACAGTAATCGATCAGTTGACCAAAAAATATCGAGACGATAGCGGGAGTGGATTGTTGTTGATCCAGGATGAAAAAAGTATTTTGCTTGCCACCAAGCCGAGCAATTTGCTGTTTGTGGAGGCCCTGACCAAAAGCACGTTGCAGGAAAATATGAGCAAAGCAGCGCTGGAGGTGCTCTCTATCATCGCTTATCGGGCTCCTATTGCCCGGGTCGATATTGATGCTATCCGAGGAGTTAACTGCAGCTTTACGTTGCGTAATCTTTTGCTCCGTGATCTTATTTCCCGAGAAGGGAATCCTGGGGATAGCCGTGGCTACCTCTATCGTCCGAGTCTCAAATTTCTTCAGGTGCTGGGATTGGAAAATATTGCTCGATTGCCCGACTACCAAGTGTTGTCTGAAGACGAACGTTTGCGACTTATTTTGGAAGAAGATATGATTAAGGAAACAAAAACAGAATAATCTATGCGTCTTTTCGTCATTATTATCATCATTCTTGGCGTCCTGTCCGTCACCATATCCGGCAAGGGTGGGGTGTTGATTGCTCATGCCAAGAATATCTTTCATTTCTGGAATAGTGAGGATAATCGTTTTCTGGAGAAGACTGCCGAGCGAGGGGGAGTATTGTCAGTTCTGGAGCCTGTCGTAGCAGAAGACAGGGGCTTGGCCACTGGTTTCTTGCCGGAACAAAAGGAGTTTTCTCCTCGGCTTAGTATTGTGACCGCCCATGCTTCTGTTATTATGGACGTGGACTCCGGTAAGGTGCTCTATGCTCGCAATGCTGATGAGCGGCGGCAGATTGCTTCCCTGACCAAGCTCTTCACTGCTACCATCGTGATGGAGCAAATCAAGGATCTAGAGGAGCTGGTGACCATTGATGAAGAAGCGATTTATTCTCCCGGTACCCGTGTTGGTTGTCCACGCTCGGGGTTTTGTAATGGGGAACGTTTGAAGCCGGGGGAAAAGATTTCTGCCCGCAACCTTCTGAAGGCGGCCCTCATGAACAGTGCCAACGATGCGGCCATCGCCCTGGGAAAGCATATCGGGAAGACGCAGGATGGTTTTGCCAAGATCATGAATCAGCGAGCCCAAGAGCTCGGCCTAGAAAACTCTCATTTTTGTACGCCCTCCGGATTGGAGCCCGATGGTCGAGAACACGAGTGTTATTCTTCGGCAGCTGATGTGGCCCGGATTGCCACCCACGCTCTGGAGTTTCCAGAACTGTGGGAAATCATGCGCATTGAAAAGCAGTTTATCACTTCGGCCGATGGCGAGTATACCCACGAAATTTTCAATACCGATCAGTTGCTTGGGCAATTCCCGAACCTTGTGGGAACGAAAACAGGCTTCACGCCATTGGCTGGATACTCGCTCTTGGCAGTAGCGACGGATTACACAGAAAACCATAGAGTGGTGGCTGTCGTGCTCGATGACCAGTCTCGTTGGCAGAGTGTTCGTTCGATGTTTGACTGGAGTTTCCAAACCTTTGATTGGCGCTAATTTTTCCCTACCGTATGGAGACAATCCAAATTGCTCAGATTCAGAGTATCCCTCAGGTACTCAACGTCCTCAAAGTCATGATTACTGGTCTCTTGGGTTTTCTCTTGGCTTTTGCCTTGACTCCTCTGTGGACCAATATCCTATACCGTTACAAATTCGGGATCAAAATCAAAAACAGATCAGTGAGTGGCGAGCAGTTGACCTTCGTGAACAAACTACATGCCAGTAAGGCCGGGACGCCGACCATGGGTGGCCTGATTGTCTGGGTGACGGTACTGATTCTAGTGCTTTTGTCACACTACGTTTTCCCTTTCATAGCAGAGTGGACCAACACCAACTTCATTGCGCGATTGGATTTTTTCAAACGTTCCCAGGTATGGCTACCACTCTTCGTCCTGGTGACTGCCGGCCTTCTGGGGCTGCTTGATGACTATATGAGCGTCCGTGGTCATGGCAGCAACAAGGGTGGTGGCATGCGTTTCGCTTTCCGTTTTTGGTGGCTGTTTGCTATTGCCGGTGCCGGAGCCTGGTGGTTTTACTCCAAACTGGGCTGGGACCAGATTCATGTTCCCGCCATCGGTGATTTCACTATTGGCTGGTGGTACATTCCGCTCTTCATTTTCGTCATTCTTTTTACGGCCATCTCTTCCAATGAAACCGATGGCCTAGATGGTCTCAATGGTGGGGTACTCCTTATCGCGTTTAGCTCTTTTGCCCTTATTGCTTTCTCGCGCAACATGATGGATCTTTCCGCCTTCTGTCTGGCGATTGCTGGAGCACTTATGGCTTTTCTGTGGTTCAATATCTACCCGGCCCGCTTCTTTATGGGTGATACCGGGGCGATTGCCCTGGGGACCACGCTCGGAGTGGTGGCGATGCTCACCAACTCGGCTATTGTCCTTTTTATTATCGTAGCTATCTACTCGCTTGAATCAGGTAGCGTAGCTATCCAACTCGCGAGCAAGCGTTTCTTTGGTCGCAAAGTGTTTCTCGCGGCGCCACTGCACCATCATTTCGAAGCTAGGGGCTGGCCCGAACCGAAAATCGTTATGCGGGCCTGGCTTTTTACTGCTCTGACGGCCCTCATCGGAGTGATGATCGGCATTTTGGGGATGGGGAAAATAATCGCATAATTGTTACGCTGCTATGGAATTACGAGATATAAGTACGGTTGACTTTACTGATCAAAAAGTGCTGGTGCGAGTGGACTTTAATATGGAGCAAGAAAATGTCGCGGACTCTGAAGAGCACTTTCGTCTCAATATTGTAAAAAAAACCATCGATCTGATCGCTTCTGCTTCCGGGGTCAAGATAGCGCTTCTCACGCACCTCGGACGTCCAGAGGGCCGGGAGGACAAGTATTCGGTAGCCAAGCTGGTGCCGCTTATAAAAAACGCTTTGGGGAGAAAGGTGGTATTCGTTTCCGATAGCTTCGGGGCTTCGGTTGAAGCATCACTTGGGCATTTAGCGAACGATGAGATACTGTTGCTTGAGAATGTCCGTTTTTATCCGGGTGAGGAAGCAAATGATGATGCTTTCGCCCAGTCGCTGGCTGCTCCGTTTACGCTGTATGTCAATGAAGCGTTCAGTGTTTGTCATCGAGCCCATGCCTCGGTGGAGGCGATTACTCGACACCTGCCCTCCTATGCCGGCTTGCGTCTTTTGAAAGAGATAGCCGAACTGGATCGGGTGCGTTTCTCGCCGGTTCACCCAGCCATCGCTATTATCGGTGGCGCCAAAATTGAAACCAAGCTGCCACTCATTAGCGCTTTGGAAAAAAACTACGATGCCATCTTGGTTGGGGGTAAGGTGGCCAATGAGGCCCTGGATAAGAAGGTGACCTTTTCTGACAAGGTGTTGTTGCCTAAAGATTTTGATTCGCCTCTGAGACTGGATATCGGACCGCAAACCGTCGCTTATTACACGCAGATTATCAATACCGCCAAAACTATCATCTGGAACGGTCCCATGGGAAAGTTTGAGGAAAAGCCTTATGATATTGGCACCGATGCCATCTTGCACGCACTGCTTGAGAGTAGCGCTTATGTGGTGATCGGTGGCGGAGAATCGTTGGCGGTCCTAGAAAAGGCGGGTGTTATCGACAAGGTCAGTTTCGTGTCTTCCGGTGGTGGGGCCATGCTGGAGTACTTAAGCGGCAAGGAACTCCCTGGTTTGATGGTACTTCAGGCGTGATATACTGGAAAAGAAAGTATGATAAGTGATACAAGATAAGCCTATGGTACAGATTACCGCAGTGGTAGCAAGAGAGATCCTGGATTCTCGTGGTGATCCGACTATCGAAGTGAAAGTCACGCTCGATGACGGGACTGTATCCCGGGCTGGGGTGCCTTCAGGGAAATCAACCGGGGCCTTCGAGGCGGTGGAACTGCGTGACAATGATGCCAAGCGTTACCATGGGCTGGGAGTGTTGCAAGCGGTAGCGAATGTCAATACGGAAATTGCTCCGGCGGTTATCGGTATGGACGTGAACAATCAACAGGCACTCGACGCAGCAATGATTACGCTTGATGGCACTCCGAACAAAGCTCGTTTGGGCGCTAATGCCATTCTGGGGGTATCACTGGCCGTCTGCCGGGCTGCTGCCAAATCAGCATCTGTAGCGCTGC
>JAUYFO010000067.1 GCA_030690925.1 Candidatus Moraniibacteriota bacterium | reverse complement strand
ACAAAGGGATGAAGCAATACCACCATCTTTTCTGCGGCAAACAATCCGCCCTCACAAGCCTCGAGCGCCCGCCTGACATCTTGGAGCGTTCCCTGGTCTTCGAAATCAAAGACGAAACACTCACTCCCAGGATACTTTTTCAAGAACGCCTGCATGAGTGAGCGTTTGCGCCGCCCGACCAGAAACTCGTCTTCGCCATGGAGGAAAATAACCATAACAGGGTTTAGCACAAAAGGGCTAGGATTTAGGCATGAAAGAGACAATACCCAGACATAGAACTAGTATAGCAAAAAACAGGCGCAGTGCCTGTTTTTTAAAACTATATCCTGAACCCTTACTACCAAACCCTACTGGGCGGGGGTCCATTCGAAGGCCTGACCAGGCACTACCACCTGCACCCAGATCTGCCCAGGAACAAATTTTACCTCGTTGTTGGCTTCATCGAAGAAAGCCAATTTGTTCTCGGCGCTTGACTTGTCTTTACGCCAAGTACCACGGTAGACTTCACCATTCATATAGAAGGAGGCGCTGCCGCTGTCTTTGGTGTCAAACCATGGATCACCAAGGTTGAGGTTATTATAACGACCCGAGATATTGCGTGGCCCCACCTTTTCCCAATCTTCCAGTCCTGCCCACGGATCCTCTACGCCCCGGGCCTTGTAGTCCACATCAGCGAGAATCTGTTCGTTTTCCGCTACGACCACCACAATATTCTTAGGAGCGATCCGCTCTTTGTTGGTCCGGTCAGTATCCGGGACTCCACCCCAGGTGCGCTTGTAACTATTGGTTTCGCGATCATAGTCATACTCAGCTTCCATGATCCCAGGGTAGCCGATACGCAGGTGGCCGCCATTAGGACGAGCATCCAGTGCCTTGTTTTCCTGGTGAGGATAGCCAGCAAACTTGCTTTCTGTCCGATAACCGAAATCCTTGGCCGCTTCCCATATTTTGGCAAACTTGATATACCCTGTGTCTTCGATACGCATCAGACCAGTACGTTCCTTGCGGAAACAATACTTGCTGGCGCTCTTGCCTCCCTGATCGTTGCAATCCAGATTATCAACCACTCCATCATCAAGTTTCTTGATGGCAAAGGCCGAACCACCCCATCCGACAAAGATGGCGTCCAGCCCCTTGGTGATGCTGATGTAATCATGGCGAGCACTGCGAATCGAACCCACCTCCTCTGGGTTACCACACTGGTACACTCCCATGAGCCGCGTGACGAAAAGTCCGGCAGCTGGGTTGGGCATTTCAAAAACCATGTCTGCCTGGGAGAAGCCCGCTACTGGCCGCGCCTGAGCATCAACTGGTTGCATCACTGCTACGGGACGGCGGTTCCAATCAGCACACGAGACGCCACTAATGGCACCGACTGGCCCGGTATTGGCCGGTCCGGTCGCCACGTTGGGGATGGATTGGTTCTTGTTGTTGAGCTCGATTGGCTTACGGGTTTCTTTTCCGCCCATGAAAAAGTAAATGATACCAGCCAAGGCCACCGCTACGAGAAAAATGACTCCCTTTTGTTTTCCGCTCATAGAATATATAAAAAAGATTATTTTTGACACCAGGAACAAAAGAAGATGCTTCGGCTCCCCAGTTTTTTTCGTTCTATTATTGTACCACATTTCTTACACGGCTCGCCCGTTCGTCCATAGACATAAAGTACTCGCTTGAACCGCCCCCGCAAGCCATCGGTATCACGGAAATCACCATCGCTGGTTCCGTGCAGTCGCACCGCATGGCGCAGCACTTTCTTGATGGCTGGCAAAATCCTGGCCCACTCGCTCTGCGTCAGGGTTCCAATTCGACGATCCGGCAAAACCCCCGCCAAATACAATGCTTCACTACGATAGATGTTGCCAATACCGGCGATCAGGTTTTGCTCCAGAAGGACCACACCCACCGGCCGTGTTTTTCTTTTTATCAATATTGTTTGGAACACTGGTGGGGTGAGTTTGCGCGACAAAGCGTCGATACCCAAGCTCGTGATGCTGGCACTCTCTTCTACCTCGGCCGTCTTCATGAGTCGCAACCAACCAAACTTGCGCATATCAGAAAACTCGAGTGTCATGCCATCGGCAAAGGTGATAATGTGGTGGATATAGCCATTGATTGAGTCTTCGGTAAAAGCCTTGGATAAGCGGTTTGTTTCATCCTTCACCAAGAAGTGGCCGGTCATTTTGAGGTGGGCCACGATCGAGTGGTCGTTATCAAGATCGATGATAATATGCTTCCCGATACGCCGCACCCCAAGCACCCGCGCGCCTTTGATGGTTTTGGAAAATTGCTTGAAAGGAGTGAGGATTTTTTTCTGCCAATCACTCCACGTCAAACTGATCACCTTGCCGGTGATTTTCTGATCGAGTTGCGAAACAACGGTTTGTACTTCTGGAAGTTCTGGCATAGAACAATAAATTCTCATTTAGTAAAGTGGTGCAGTCAAAATCTCTCCAAGTGAACTTTTGCTCTCAAGAATTCTCTTGGGCACGCCTGGACCCGAAAGCCGGACTTTTCAGTCTCCTGAAAAGTTTCTGGGAAGAGTAACGAGAATCCGCCGGGATTCTTGTGGCACAAGAGAGTTTCTTGGGAGCAAAGAGTAAGGGTACCTTATTCTAAATCTTTTTCTGTTCTCGCGCGATATTGACTTTCGGCTCTTTTTCTGCTATACTAGTGGAGTAAAGAACCGGGTGACTGGTCTTTTTTTTATTTAATTGGCGAGATGATACATACAAATATATGGCAGAAGGAGAACTGTATGCAGGAGGAATGCAAAGATTTCAAAGGGAAGGTTATCCAACTCCCAGAGGAGTAGAATTTCCAAGCGAAGGCTTTGAAGAAAAACTTGAACAGCTTCGGGCTGGTGATGCAGCCAAAATAGCGGTCAAAAAATATAAAATTGTAGACGTAGTGAAAGAATTTCTAAAAACACACACTACAAGTGATCTCGATAAGGTAACATGCGAGAAATTACTTTTTAGCAACAATCTCGAGGACAACCACCCAGCACTCGTGCGAGCAATAGCAGAAGAACTTGAGATTGAAAGACTCGCCAAAGAGGCTTACAAAAAAACTATTCACTAGAAACCAAAAACCAGCCACTCGGCTGGTTTTTCTTGTCTTTCTTTCTTCTCTTTACCCCTCTATCCTAAGCCCTGCCCTATATTTCTCCCCAATTCTTGCCGATGGCCGTCTCGGCGATGAGTGGTACGCGCATGGGGTACACATCCTGCATCACCTTTTTTACTGCGGCTGCGAATTTCTCGGCCTGGTCCTCTTTCACTTCGAAGATGAGCTCGTCATGTACCTGGAGCACCATACTCACATTCTCTTGGTACTCCTTTTCAATAAACGTAGCCACTGCCAACATCGAAAGCTTCATGATATCAGCCGCCAATCCCTGCACCGGCATATTGATAGCCATGCGCTCTGC
>JAUYFO010000066.1 GCA_030690925.1 Candidatus Moraniibacteriota bacterium | reverse complement strand
ATTCCTTTACACCTGACTCTCTAGAGCGGCACTCCTTCAAGATGGCCTTTGAGCAGCTACACCAAGGGCAACCGCGTATCATCGCGAGTTATTGAGCTATGACGTCTTGTTGAAATTGACTTTGTCTCGTAAGTACTCAAGAGTCAGCTTAAAAACATCAGCATCATAGGAAACGAGCAAGTGCCCTCCCGAGACCACTATATGTGAGACCGAAGCGGGAACATTCTGGAGCGGGTAGGCCTTGCGATCAACGATCCAGTCCTTGGTTCCATACAAAGCCAGGTGCTGTTTTGCCGAAAAACAATCTTTTATGGTGTCGAGCTGTTCCAAAGAGAGCTCTGCTGCTGGCCGATTGACCAGACTGTGCAGGAGAAAAGCGCGATCAAAGCGACTCGACGTGCGCGTCAAAACGGGAGTAAAAATAGTGACCAGTTTATGAACGATATCTTTGCCCCCCAATTTCTCGACATAATAACGAGCAACAGAACCGCCCAGACTGATACCGACGAGATTAATCTTTTCAATACCAGTACGAGCGCGAATGGCATCGATCTGCGTCTTAACCTGCTCAGCCATAGTCGCTACATCGGTACGGTAGTCATAGCCGAGTGAAGCGACCGGGACACCGCCTTGCTTCAACTGGCGCAGCGCCCAATAGGGAGCCAGATAATCTCCCAAAAAACCATGAAGCAACACTGTCAGCGGAATATTCTTCCTCTGACACGTACGCAGGCTTTCTTCATTCATGGCATCAACTTTCTTCTTGCTCGCCACAAAAATGAAGGGGGAGCGAAAAAGTCGTGGTACCATGGACCATAGCGCCAACCACCCCTGCCCCCACGAAGTTTGCATACGATGATACTTATTCACTTCCTTTCACGCCCCTCAATTCTTTTAGTATACCACCAGACAAGGAGTGATTCAATTTTTCTGGCCCCCGTTCTGTATAGCTGAAAAAGAAAAAGTTGTCTACTCTATGAAGTATCATTCTACAAAAAAGAGTATGCCTGATGATGACCACGTCTACGCCCACGCCTTCTTACACTTGCGCCATATCGGGAGTGAAACACTGAAGGCTTGTATCACCCATTTCGGTGATCTCAAGACGGCCTGGCTGGCCTCGGCGACAGCAATACAAGCAGTCACGAAAATACCCCAGAGCAAAAAAGATGAAATAATCGCTCACCGAGACAACATTGATCCAGAAGCGGCTTGGCAAAAATTAGTGGCCGCCGATATCCGGTTACTGACCCTTCATGACGAAACGTTTCCCGCACTCCTCCGGGAGATTCCCGATGCTCCCTACACGCTCTACACGAAAGGAAACTTCGACTGGGGAAAAGCGCCAGCCATGGTCGCTGTGGTTGGTTCACGCAAGTTTACCGCCTATGGCGAACAGGTAGCGACTCGCTTGAGTACGGATCTCACGCAGGCAGGATTTCTGGTTGTTTCCGGTTTGGCCTTTGGTATTGATTCCATCGCGCACGAGGCGGTACTGGCGGCAGGAGGCGAAACAATTGCCGTATTAGGGAGCGGTCTCCATCACATCTCACCCTCCTCTCACGCACCCCTAGCAAAAAAGATCATGGGGCAGGGAGCAGTAATCAGCGAGTATCCACCCTTCATGGCAGGAAACTCCTGGACCTTCCCTCTCCGCAACCGTATCATCGCCGGAATGACACTTGGTACTATAGTGATCGAAGCTGCCGAAAGAAGTGGCAGTCTCATCACTGCTTCGTGCGCGCTCGACTACAATCGGGAAGTTTTCGCCGTTCCAGGCTCGATCCTCTCCCCTTACTCTGTCGGGACCAACCAGTTGATCAAGCGCGGGGCCAAACTCGTAACAGGAGTCCAAGATATTTTGGAAGAATTCTCCGAGCACAGGCTGCTCCAAACACCAGGTAAAGAAGCGGCTAACCAACATATTCCCGGACTCTCCCCAGAGGAACAGACGCTCCTCTCTTTACTCTCCCACGAACCGCTCCACATCGATAGCATCATCACGCGCGCCAAGCTTTCGTCAGCCACAACAGGCTCACTCTTGACACTCCTCGAAATCAAAGGACTTGCCAAAAATGTCGGTGGCATGCACTATGTAAGAATGCAGGGATAAGATACATGATAAGTGATAAGGGAAGCATTTCTCGTATCACGCACCCAGTATCAGACATCATACATCCACTATCACTTATTCGTTTGCCATGAAACTCCTCATCGTCGAATCACCATCGAAAGCCAAAACCATCGAAAAGTACCTCGACCACGAATACCGCGTGGTCGCTTCTATTGGTCACGTGCGCGACCTCCCCAAAAGCAACAAGGAGGCCATCGATATTCCGTCTGGCTTCATCCCCCACTACGAGATCTCCCCGGGAAAAGAAAAGGTAGTAAGCGAATTGAAGGCTCTCGCCAAAAAAGCGAGCGAAATCCTCCTCGCTACTGACCCTGACCGAGAAGGTGAGGCTATCGCCTGGCACATCGCGGAAACCTGTGGCCTCAAGAAACCGAAGCGGGTTTTGTTTCACGAAATCACCCCTGATGCCGTCAGAGAGGCTATCAAACACCCGCGGGCACTCGATACCAATCTGCGCCGCGCCCAAGAAGCAAGACGCGTCCTAGACCGCCTCGTGGGTTACGACCTCTCGGGACTGATCTGGAAAAAAGTGCGCTATGGCCTCTCGGCTGGTCGTGTGCAGTCTCCAGCACTCCACATACTCGTAGAACGAGAGCAGGAAATCCGCGCCTTCAAACCAGAAACCTACTTCACCATCACGCTTGACGCCGCCACACAGAAAAAAGAACGGCTCTCGCTCCTCTGTAGTGAAGAGCCTCGCGATAAGAAGCGAGCCGAGGACATCATTGCTTTGGGAGAAAGATCTTCGTGGCAGATAACCGACCTCAAAGAATCCGAAGTAGCCAAGAGACCACGGGCACCTTTCACCACCTCAACCCTACAACAGGCCGCCAGTTCTCGTCTCGGTTTTTCCCCGAGCCGCACCATGCGTATCGCCCAAAAGCTCTACGAGGCAGGCCATATCACCTACATGCGTACCGACAGCATGACCCTCGGCGAAGAGGCACTCAAGCATATTGCTACACTGATTACCAAAGAATTCGGGAGCGCTTTCTTGGCAGTGCGTCGTTTCAAAACCAAAAGCAAAAATGCTCAAGAGGCTCATGAGGCTATCCGCCCCACACACAGTGACCAGGGCACAGCCGGGAAGAGTGAGGAGGAGAAAAAACTCTATGCCCTGATCCGCACCCGCACCATCGCCTCTCAGATGAGCGACGCCAAGGTATTCCGTACCAAAATCATCGCTAATATCCAGGGCAGTACTCTGCCTGATTTTTCCGTCACCGGTTCGCGTCTCATTTTTCCTGGCTGGCTAGCGCTCGACACCGCGGCGCGGGCTGAGGACGTCGAGCTGCCCAAGGTCGCAGTCGGCAATCCCCTCACCTGTCTTCATCTCGGTTCGGAACAGAAAGAAACCAGTGGTCCGACCCGCTACTCGGAAGCCGGCCTGGTGAAAGAATTGGAGCAGCGTGGTATCGGCCGCCCAAGTACCTACGCCTCGATTATCAAGACGATTATCGATCGCGGTTATGTCCTAAAAGATGGCAAGGCCTTGCAGCCAACCGAGACCGGCGAAGTCGTCGACAATTTCCTTACCGAACACTTCGCAGAATTCGTTTCCGCTGTCTTTACGGCGGCCATGGAGAGTAAGCTCGACGATATCGCCGCAGGTACTCGTAAGTATGAAAAAACGCTCAAGGAATTCTACACACCCTTCACCAAAATAGTAAAGAGTAAGGAAAAATTAGAAAAGATGACTAACCTGGGTGATGCCCCGGCTGACATCCGCTGCCCCAAGTGTCAG